>CAZSDE010000596.1:0-2500 GCA_964605435.1 uncultured Akkermansia sp. | reverse complement strand
ATCAATTTCGGCCTCGTCAGGGAACTTGATGCCCTTTGCCCGGGCCTGCGCTTCCATGATGCGCTCTACGATGCGGTCGGTGCTCTCCTGGTGCTCCGCCAGCTCGTGCAGACAGCCGGGCTGATGGATGGTCCGCTGCGCGACCTCCTGCGCTGAGCGACTCCCGGATTGTGCGGTCTGTCCGAAAGCGCTCTTGCACGGGCGATGGGCCGCGCCTTCTGAATCTGACAGTTCCTCCTTACCGGCCCCTGACCAATTCATGAGCGATTTCATCAAGCACGAGTGTGGCGTGGCTTTCGTGCGGCTGCGCAAACCGCTGCAGCATTACATTGACCGATATCAGAATCCCCTCTGGGGTTTCCACAAGCTCTTCCTTCTCATGGAAAAGCAGCACAACCGGGGGCACGACGGCGTCGGGATCGGCTGCACGAAGATTCACGTTCCCCTCGGGCAGCCGTACATGGCCCGGGTGCGTTCGAGCAAAACCGATTCCCTTGGCATGGTCTTCCGTTCCCAGATGGCGGTTTACGACCAGCTCATCCGCAAGGGCCGCATCAATCCAAAGGACGGAGAAAGCGTGAAGGCGCACTTCGATTTCGGCGGCGAACTCCTCATGGGACACCTCCGCTACGGTACGAGCGGGGAATTCAGCACGGGGTCGTGCCATCCGTATTTCCGCCGCAGCAACTGGCCCACGAAAAGCCTCATGGTGCTCGGGAATTTCAACATGACGAACACCCGGGAACTCAATCAGCTCATGATTGAACGGGGTCAGCACCCGGTCTTCGGGACGGATACCCAGACCGTGCTCGAGGAAATCGGCTTCCATCTCGATGAGGTGCATACGGACATCTACCGGGAGCGGCGCGATGCCGGAACGCCGGGCTCGGAAATTCCCGCCGTGATCAGCGACCGGCTCGATATCACGGAAATCATCCGCCGCAGCGCCATCCACTGGGATGGAGGCTACACCATTGCCGGACAGATCGGGAATGGGGATTCGTTCGTGCTCCGGGACCCCCGCGGCATCCGTCCCTGCTTCTGCTATGAAGACGATGAAGTGATCGCCTTCGCGAGCGAACGCGTGCCTCTCATGACGGTTTTCAGCGCGGGCATGCACCAGATCGAAGAGGTGGCTCCCGGCACGGTCGTCGCCATGAAGAGCGATGGCACCGTTAAGCGCGAAGCGTTTGGGCAGCCGGCTCCGGTGACTCCCTGCGCCTTCGAGCGGATTTACTTCTCGCGCGGAAACGACCCGGAAATCTACCAGGAACGCAAACGGCTCGGCGCTGCCCTTGTTCCGCAGATCCTCAATGTGATCGACAACGACCTCGAGCGCGCTGTCTTCAGTTTCATTCCGAACACGGCGGAAGTCGCCTATCACGGCATGATGAGCGGACTGCGGCTGCACCGCCGCCGGGAAGTGAAGGACGCGATTCTCAAGGCCGCCGCCGATGGCTCGCTCACGGAGGAATTGATCGACGATCTCATTCTCCGCAACTGGCCCCGCGGCGAGAAGATCGCCCACAAGGACATCAAGCTGCGCACCTTCATCAGTCAGGAAAGCTCGCGGCTCCAGCTCGCCAGCCACGTCTACGATGTCACCTACGGCGAAGTCCGCCCGGAAGACAGTCTCGTGGTCATCGACGATTCCATTGTGCGTGGCACCACGCTCAAGCAGAGCATTCTGAAAATGCTGACGCGGACGAACCCGCGGCGCATCGTGGTGGCGAGTACGGCTCCGCTCATCCGCTATCCCGACTGCTACGGCATCGACATGGCGGAAATCGGGAAATTCATCGCGTTCCAAGCGGCCATTGAATTGCTCCGTTCGGCGGGACGCACGTCTGTCATCGATGACGTCTACCAGCGGGCCAAAGAGGAACTGAAGAAGCCGGCCGCGCAGCAGATCAATGCCGTGAAGGGGATTTACGAACCCTTCAGCGACGCCCAGATTGCCGCAAGAATCAGTGAATTCGTGTATCCAGACACGGATTGGCAGGGTGAACTGATTCTTCTCTTCCAGACAGTCGGTGACCTGCACAAAGCCGTTTCGCCGGAGTGCGGTGATTGGTATTTCACGGGGAATTATCCGACCCCTGGCGGCGTCGATGTCTGCAACCGGTCGTTCGTGCACCACATTGAAAACCGCACGGGCCGCGCCTACGAGTGAGCCCATTCCGCCGACATGAACGCCCGACCGCATCCGCAGGCACCAGCGGTTCCCGCCCGCGAGTCGGCTGGACAGAAGTGCGTCGCTTTCCTCATTGCCGGGCTGGTGCGACTCTGGTTCCGCACGCTGCGCGTCGAATGGCGCGATGAATCGGGCGGACTCGCCTCGCAGCCCCCGAAGACGGGTTCCATCTGGGCTTTCTGGCACAACCGGATCTTCTGTGTGCCGCCGGTTTACCTGAAGGTCACCCGCGGCCAGACCCCGGGGGCGGTGCTCACTTCAGCCAGCCGCGACGGTGCCCAACTGGCAGCCGTGATGGCGCGGTTC
>CAZSDE010000595.1:0-2503 GCA_964605435.1 uncultured Akkermansia sp. | reverse complement strand
ACGACGTCTTCGCCCGCGAACTGATCGCACCCACGGGGGACAGCGAAGGATTCTCCCGAGGCATCAAATGGCGCGGCGTCGTCAGTGCCGGACAAACGGTTCCCGTCCAGTTCGCTCAGAGCGTGGGTCAGGTTTTCCTCGGCATCAATCTGAAGTGCGCTTCGTGTCACGACAGCTTCATCGACCGCTGGAAGCTCTCCGACGCGTACGGTCTGGCCGCGGTGTTTGCGGACGAACCTCTGGAACTGCACCGCTGCGACGTCGCCACCGGAAAAATGGCTTCCCCGGCATGGCTCTTCCCGGAAATGGGCACCATCGACGCCGCCAAACCACGGGCGGAACGCCTCCAGCAACTCGCGGGCCTCATGACCCACCCGGACAATGGCCGCTTCTCCCGCACCATGGTCAACCGCCTCTGGCACCGCCTCATGGGCACAGGCATCGTCCACCCAGTCGATGCCATGCAGTCGCCTCCATGGCATGCCGATCTCCTCGACTGGCTGGCATCGGAATTCGTAGCCATGGGCTACGACCTGCAGAAAATGATCCGGCTCATCTGCACCTCGCAGGCCTACCAATCGAAGGCTGTCGCCCTCCGCGATGGCGATGGCCCGGAATGGAGGGGGCCGCGCGCACGGCGCATGACCGCAGAACAGTTCGTCGACGCCGTCTGGCAGATCACGGGAACCGGCCCGGGCCGCATTGATGCGGATGTGCCGCGCGATGCCGGGCAGGGAAGTGCGGCGGCGCAATGGGTATGGTCGCACGACGGTGTGGCCCGGCCGCACGCAGCCGGCGATGCCATTGCTCTGCGGCACCGCTTCACGCTCGCAGAGGAACCGACCGGAGCCACCGGCGTGGTGACCTGCGACAATGAGTTCGTTCTTTACGTGAACGGCCAGAAGGCAGCGGCCAGCGACAACTGGGAAACCCCGGCTTCACTGGAAGGCGCGCCGTGGCGGAAGGGGGACAACGAAATCCTCGTGGTGGCACGCAACGGGGGCAGCGGTCCAAATCCGGCCGGTTTCTATCTCGCGGCGAAGTTTGGCGAGGGCAAGGCCCGGCGGGAAATCCTGAGTGGACCAGGTTGGGAATGGACCGGGGAACTTCCCGATGCCGCCGGACGCTGGGCGCAGGCCCCCCGTACATGGCAGCCCGTGGTTCCCTACGGACGCCAGGATACATGGGGCCGGCTCTCCGGCCGTCTCGCCGAGATGATGAACGGAAATGGCGGGCTCCGCGCGCGGGCTTCCCTCATGAAGAGCGATTTCCTCATGCGGGCACTCGGGCGCCCGAACCGCGAACAGATTGTGTCGACCCGGCCAGCCGAACTGACGACGCTGGAAGCCATGGATCTGAACAACGGAGCGATTCGCCCGCAGACCTTGCCGACTGGCTCTATGCGGCTTCCCTGTGCCGGAAGCCGAGCCCGGACGAACGGGCGGTTGCCCTCGAAATGCTGGGTCCGAAACCCGATGCGGCAGGAATCCAGGACCTGCTCTGGGCCATCTTCATGCTGCCGGAATTCCAGCTCGTGCGCTGAACGGCCCCCTCTGAATCGTTACTCCCACCGAATCCGAAACGTATCTCCTGTATGTCTGCTCCGCTTCCTCTTGATCCAGAGAATAGCCGCCGGGATTTTCTGCGCAAACTCGCGGCCGCTTCGCTGGCCGCATGGTCCGCTCCCGCCGTGCGCGCGTCCGGCGAAGCCCCCGTCGTCCATCCGAAAGCAACGGCCGACGCCTGCATCATCCTGTGGATGGGCGGCGGCATGGCGGCCCCGGATACCTTCGACCCAAAACGCTACCAGCCCTTCGAGAAAGGGGTCGAGATCGCCAAGGTGCTGAGCACTTTTCCGTCGATCCCCACCGCGGTCGATGGCGTGAGGATCTGCGAAGGTCTCGGGCAGATCGCCTCGGTCATGGACCGCGCCACCCTCATCCGATCGGCCGTGCAGCCGGACCTCGGCAGCATCCTGCACTCGCGCCATCAGTACCACTGGCACACCGGATATGTGCCGCCGCAGACAGTCGCCGCCCCGCACATCGGTGCATGGATGTCGAAAGTGCTCGGCCCCCGCAATCCAGTCATGCCCGCCTTCATCAACATCGGTCAGAGACTCGAAGGACATGGCGAAAGCGAGGAACTCAAGGCGTTCACCCAGGGCGGCTTCTTCGGTGCCGAATTCGGCCCCATGAATCTGCCCTTCCCCGGCGAAGCTGCGCAAGCCGTGCGTCCCCCCGGCGGAATGAATGCCGGACGCTTCGAAAACCGCCACGCACTCTACCGGAAACTCATCGACCGCAGCCCGCAGCGGGAATACCTGAGCGATTTCCAGCAGGAAAGCATGCTGCGGAGCATGGACAATGCCCACCGCCTCCTCATGGCCAAGGAACGCGCTGCCTTCGACCTCTCCCTCGAACCAAAGGAAACCGCAGCCAAATACGGAGACAGCAATTTCGGTCAGGGCTGCCTGCTGGCCCGCAGACTGGTCGAAAACGGG
>CAZSDE010000594.1:0-2510 GCA_964605435.1 uncultured Akkermansia sp. | reverse complement strand
GGCGGTCCGGAAACTGCAGTCCCGTGTAGTAGTCCGCCGGTTGATAGGGCTTCACGGGTGGTCCGCCGAAGGTGAGATCGAGCAGCCCGGCAATGGCGAGCGCATGGTCGCGCACGCATTCCGCTTCGAGGCGCCGGGCATTCTGCGAAGCAAGCCAGCGGTTGAGCGGGTCGGCCTCGCGGGTTTCGGGCCGCGGCGTCGATGACTGCCGGTACGTATGGCTGCTCACGATGAGCTGCACCATGCGGCGCAGGTCCCAGTCCTTGCGGAATTCCGCAGCGAGCCAGTCGAGCAGTTCCGGATGGGAAGGGGCTTCGCCCTGTGCTCCAAGGTCGTCGGTCTGCGCGCTCAGTCCGGTACCGAAGAACTGCCGCCAGAGCCGGTTCATGATCACCCGGGCCGTGAGCGGATTCTGCGGGCTTACGAGCCAGTTGGCTAGGTCGAGACGGCTCAGGGAGCCCTTGGTATCGGGGGCAGGAAGAAAGCCGGGCGTGGCCGCCGCGGTGACGGGTCCGGATTCGTCCTGCCAATTGCCGCGGGCCAGCACGCGGATGGTGAGCGGTTGGGCGGCGCGTTCCGTGACCATGACCGGCGTGGTGCCATCGCGGGTGGCGGCAATCTGCTGGTCGAGAGCAAGCAGTGCTGCGGCGGCCGGGGCCTTTGCGATGCTGAGCCAGCTGGCAGCATCCGCAGCAGGTTTGGTCATCGTTGGACTGATGATCAGCGGGGAAACACTGACGCGCAGGCAGGCGGCCGTGTGCGCCGGAAGAGAAACGCGCAGGGTTTCGTCTGCCGCCGACTGCAGTGGTTCCTCGAGGACCCAGATGGCCGTGTGCGGGAGTGTTTCCGCGCCGCGTTCCGAGATCCATCCCTGGGCAATCCCGGGGATTTCAAATCCATTGCTGTAGCGGGCGCGGCGGCGGTCGGCTTCCGCGGCACGCACTTTCAGCGGAATGGCCTTCCCGGTGGCGGGCACCCGGAAAAACGAGGGCTTGAGAGTCACCTCGCCGCCGCGGCTGATCGATCCTCCGCGCGCCGGATCGGGCAGCAGCTCGATGCGGATGGCCGTCACCACGCCCGCCGGAAGGGTCAGTTCCGTCGCGGCCGGTTTGCCGTCCGGGAAAGTGATGCGTCCGTCTGCGGCGATGGTTGGCGTGTCCCGTGGGTCCTTGGAAGGATTCACGGTGGGAACCGGCGACGTCCAGCCATCCGGATGTGACTTGAGGAATTCAGCGGCACTGGCCTGCCACGAAGCAAAGGCTTCCTGCCGCTCTGGCGGCAGAGCTGAGAAGGCTTTTTCGGCAGTGTCCCGGTACACGGCGGCGAGCCGGTCCCGGGTTTCCCGGAGGGCGCGGCTGACGACCCGTCGTTCCGGTGGAAACGGGTGATCATTGCTCCAGCCCTTGAGATCGGGATTCGGAGTGTAGGCGTAATCGTTGTAGACCCCCCACTGCTTCACGTCCGCAAAAAACGCCCCGAGAGCATAGAAATCCTTCTGCGTCCACGGGTCGAACTTGTGGTCATGGCATTCCGCACAGCCAGTGGTCGCCCCAAGCCAAGCCATCCCCACGGTGCGCACTCGGTCGGCGGTATACTTCGCAAGGTATTCCTTCGGCTGGGCTCCACCCTCGCGCGTCATCATGGTCAGTCTGTTGAAACAAGTAGCGGTCCACTGGCTATCCGTGGGCTTCGGCAGAAGATCGCCCGCCAGTTGCTCGCGGGTGAACCGGTCAAACGGCATGTTCTGCGCAAAGGCATCAATTACCCAGTCGCGGTACGCCCACGCATTGTGATTCTGATCCCCATGAAAGCCCACCGTGTCGGCATAGCGCACCACATCAAGCCAGTGCTGCGCCATCCGTTCGCCATACTGCGGACTGGCCAGCAGCTTGGCCACGAGCACTTCGGCGTTACCGATGGCCGCGTCAGCCTGCGACGGCGGCATGCCCGTCAGATCAAGCGTCAGCCTCCGGGTCAGCGTGGCAGGCGGGGCCTCCGGCGACGGAGCAATGCCACGCGCCAGCAGGGGTTGCTGAATGAAGGCATCAATCGGATTGCGGATGACAGTCCGGGGGGCGCTCAGCGCGGGAATCTCCGGCTGCACGATCGGAGTATAGGCCCAGTGCGCTTCATACGGCGCGCCATCTGCTATCCACTGACGCAGGCTTTCCTTCTGCGCCGCCGTGAGCGATTTGTGCGAATCCGGTGGCGGCATCACTTCGTCCGGATCCGCATGATGCAGCCGGACGATCAGCTCGCTTTCGTCGGGTTTGCCAGGCACAATGGCGGCTTTCCCGGAATCCGCCGGCTGCAGGGCGCTCTCGCGGAGGTCGAGCCGGAGGCCGCCCTTGCGGTGCTTGGCGTCGGGGCCGTGGCAATGAAAGCAGTTGTCCGAGAGCAGTGGCCGGATGTCGCGGTTGTAGCGCAGCGGAGCGGCAGGTGCCACCACGGGAATCAGGATGGCCGATAGGATGAGCCTGAGCATGCAATAACCTGGCAGGCATGCGCCG
>CAZSDE010000593.1:0-2519 GCA_964605435.1 uncultured Akkermansia sp. | reverse complement strand
CCGCTGGCCAGAATGATCCGGTAATCTCCCGCATCCGGAATCTTCACAAACCATTCCGCGGTGACAACCGGCAGAGCAAACTCCGCCGACGATCCCAGCCGCATGCCAAGTTGCTCCGCAAGGAGACCGCGGCCAAACCTGCCTTCGCCACGCTGCGCACCTTCCCGGCGCGGCACCGGAAACGGCCGCGGCCCGCCGCTCCCTTCCTTCTCCAGTTCCTTCCGCAGCCAATCGAGGCCCTGCAGATTTTCCCTCAAGGTCATTTCACTGTCGGTCTCGGGGCGATGATCACTGACCCCCACGGGCCCGCGCCAGCCGGAATCCCACAGCACACCCTCCAGTTCCTGATCCCCCGCCCCAAGGGTCAGTATCTTCTGCCCCCACTGATCGCCCTCGCGCACCATGCCATTGAGATTCACCGCCCGCAGCCATGGCTTCATGATCCTCACCAGTTCGCCAAAGCGCCCGAGATGACCATGCCCATGGTGGAAGTTGTAAACCATCCCGGCATTCCGCAGGCCCATCTCCCGCAGCCGCTTCAGAATCGCCACCTGGTTTTCCGGCTCTCCGAACCAGCCACCGTGATTGTAGAGCGCCACTTCGCAGCCCGCCTCCGCCGCCGCTTCGACCACCGGACGCAGCCGCCCAGCCTCGGCCTCCACGGCGGCTTCCTGCGAAACCCCATTCCCCGGCCCGCCACCGCCCATCACCCAGAGCTGCGGACGGATGCCCTGACGCTTCACCACTTCAAGGATGCGCCGCGCTGTCCCATCAAGGGTCGCCGGAAACCACCAGGCCATCACGGCAACACCACGGGCCTTCATGGCCTCGACCTCGTCATCGAAGGTCTCCACATGCTCATCCCGCCAGTCGTACGCCAGCTTCCGGATGCCCAGTCGTTCCAGCATCTGTGCCCGTTCCTCCGGACCACGCTTCGCTGCATCAAACGGCACAACGCACCACGCCACAAGATTGCCGCTGCCGTACAAATCACCTTCGCCAGCCGCCGACCGTCCCGGCCAACCCAGCGCCACCGCCAGCACGGAAATCAGGAGAACCCGGGGTCGCCTCATTGTCTTCATGAACCATGCTCACTCTCTCATGAATCCACGCAAGCCCACGCCGGCAACGCATCCAGGGGAAACCCCGGAACAAGTGACTCTACAGCAGAATTTCCCGGATCGGCGCGGCCTCATTCTCGACCCGGTGAAAGGTCGGCAGGCCCGGCAAGCCGTACTCGGCATGCGGATCAAGCCCCAGCGCCGTGAAGATCGTCGCAAAGAGATTCTGCTCGCTGTACGGACGCTCCACAACTTCCCGCCCATCCTCATCAGTCGCCCCCGTCACCACCCCTCCACGGATGCCCCCGCCGCACATCATGAGACTCCATGCATTCGCATAATGATCACGCCCCCGCGCCGCATTGAGCCACGGCGTCCGCCCGAATTCACCCATCGCAATCACCAGCGTGTCATCCAGCATCGACCGTTCCTCGAGGTCATTGACCAGATGAAACAGAATCCGGTCGAGTTCAGGCACCAGCATCTGATGAATCTCATGCTGAAACACATGATTGTCCCAGTTCATCCCGTTCGCCACCATCACAAACGGACAGCCGTTCTCCACCAGATGACGCGCCTGCAGCGTGTTCAGCCCGAACATCCCCGGTCCATAGCGCTGACGGTCCCGCTCAGGCAGACGGTTGAGATCAAAAAGATCCGCACAGGCCATCAGCCCACGCACCCGCTCGAAAACAGCATTCTGACTCCGCGCCGCCGCACTGCGCCGCTCGTTCTCGAACTTCTTCGCGAGGAATTTCCGCAGTCCTTCCCGCTCGGCACGGTCCTCCGGAGTCAGTCCATCGGCTGCCGATCCCAACTGGGTGTACTCTCCCCCCATCCGCACCGGACCATACTCCGCTCCCAGCCAGCCCGCCCAGTTCCCGGCCTTGAAAGCCTGAAACTCGTTCCCGCCAGGAATCGGATCCAGCAGAATGAAATTCGGTACCTTCGTCTCGACCTGCCCCAGTGCATGCCCCACCACCGATCCCAGGGTCGGCCGCGTGAAGCCAGGCCGATCGGGATTCCCCCGCTGCAGCAGACTGATCGCCTGAAAATGCTCGGACTGCGCTGTCTTCATGGAGCGCACGACGGCCAGCTTGCCAGCCATGGACGCACAGCGCGGCAGGAGGGACGAAAACCGGACTCCCGGAATCTCGGTCGGCACGGTCCCGAACGGCCCAGCCGATGGTCTCCCTGGTTTCGGATCCCAGGTCTCGAACTGACTCGGTGCCCCGCACAGCCACAGCAGAATGCAGCGCTTGTTCCGCTTCCGTACTTCCTGCGCAAACGCCGGCGAACTGAACAAGCCCGCAAAACTGGTCACCACGGACGCCAGCCCGGCCGTGCCCACTCCCTGCAGAAATCTCCGCCGGTGCACGGTGTGTTCGTCGCTGCGGCATGTGCCCGCTTCTGGTCGCGCAGTCATCGGTTTCAGTGATTGGTCAGGAATTCCGGGCC
>CAZSDE010000592.1:1485-2522 GCA_964605435.1 uncultured Akkermansia sp. | reverse complement strand
GCCCAGGCTGGTATGGGGCGCGCCGTTGGCGCTCGTACAAGTCCGGATCACGAGGGCCCGGGCCATCGATCTGTCGTCCGGCGGATCAGGGGGGCACGCACCATTGAACCGTCGTCCGGCGGATCGCGAGGGTTCGCGCCATAGATCTAGGCGTCCGGCGGATCGCGAGGGCCAAGGGCCCGGAGTTATACCAGCCTGGGCCAACGGCCCAGGTATCCGGATTGAAAAGATTCCGAAGGGCTGAAGGCCCGCACCATAGATTCGGTTTATCACGAGGCCCAAGGGCCCGGAGGGACACTCGCCTGTCGCCTTGCCCCTGGAGTCCGTGATTCAATCCCAGACATGGCGTTCATCGTATGCGATACCGTATTTCGTGAGGAAAGAACGGTATTCCTCCTGGAACGTGCGGGTCCGGTGGTGTTCTTCCTGAGTGTCGATGTAGTGAAGGAGAGAAGGAAGGTCGGACGGACCGACTGAAAAGGCACCGTAGCCTCGTTGCCATGCAAAGGATGCCAATGCCGGTGATTGATCCTTGAGCCATCTGGAGGACGTTGTTTTGAGTTCCGAGACGAGTTGCGCCATGCTGATCGTCCGAGAAAGCCGGACAGCGAGATGGACATGATCCGCCATGCCACCAACGCGGAAGCATTCGCAATCCATGTTTCGGGCGACCGTCGCGAGATATGCGTAAAGGGGCGCGCGGATGGTGATGCTGAGCATGGGATCACGGTCTTTCGTACTGAAGACGATGTGCGTGAGAAGATAGGAAAGCGATTGCGGCATGGATCGTCAGAATGGGGCGGGCCTACAGCCCTGCGCGGAGGTGGATGGCATCAACCTGGGCCGTTGGCCCAGGCTGGTATAGGGCGCGCCGATGGCGCTCGTACAAGCCCGGATCATGAAGGCACGCACCATTGATGGGCGTCTGGCGGAACGCGAGGCCAAGGGCGATTGATCGAGGCGTCCGGCGGGAGATCAGAATGGAGCGGGCCTACAGCCCAGTCTGGTGGTGGATGTCATCAACCTGCGCCGTTGGC
>CAZSDE010000592.1:0-1475 GCA_964605435.1 uncultured Akkermansia sp. | reverse complement strand
GCCCAGGCTGGTATGGGGCGCGCCGTTGGCGCTCGTACAAGTCCGGATCACGAGGGCCCGGGCCATCGATCTGTCGTCCGGCGGATCAGGGGGGCACGCACCATTGAACCGTCGTCCGGCGGATCGCGAGGGTTCGCGCCATAGATCTAGGCGTCCGGCGGATCGCGAGGGCCAAGGGCCCGGAGTTATACCAGCCTGGGCCAACGGCCCAGGTATCCGGATTGAAAAGATTCCGAAGGGCTGAAGGCCCGTCCCATTGCTGTCGTGAGTTCCGGGGGGCGGGCAAAAAAACGCTGGATTCCTCCAGGGGAAGCGGGGCAGACTCGTGATAACTGATATGCGGTACTTTTTCTGCCTTTTGATTGCGGTTCTGACCAGTCTTTCCATGAATGCACGAGCTGACAACATTGCGGAGCGGCGGCAGGAGGCGAAGAAACTGATGGATGATGGGAACTGGAAGGAGGCGCTTGAGGTGCTGCGGGCGATTCTGCCGCTGGCTGAGCATAAGGGTGAACCGCTGGCCGAGGATCTGCGTCATGCGGTGACGTGTGTGCAGCAGTTGAACCGCTGGGAGGAATGGGATGCGGTCGTTGAGGAAACCGTGGCTGTGCATGCCGGTGACTGGCAACTGCTGGCGGCGGCGGCGTCGCTTTATGGAGGCACGCAGTCCTGGGGGACCGTGGTGAGCGGCGAATTCCGGCGGGGTCAGCGTGCTGGCGGGAAGTTTGTCAATTCCGGGGTGCGCGACCGGGTGCGGTCGCTGCAATTAATGGCGCAGGCATTGCCGCTGGTGGGGGCAGGGGAGGTGAGTCCGGCGCAGCGGGCCGACTTTTTCGGGGTATTTGCGAGTCAGATGCTGGCTGCGGAAGGCTGGGCTCTGCAATCGCTGACCGATCTGTCGAAGCTTCCGGATTTCGAGGAAATGCAGCGCGGGCGTGGCCGATTCGGGATGCCTGGGCGGAGTGTGCGGGGTGCACCGGTTGATGAGAAAGGCGATCCTGTGCTGCATCGGGTTCCGGAAGCGTGGGAGAAGGCGGTGAGCGATGGGGAACGGATGCGTTGGCTGCTTGGGGAGATGGCGCGGCAGAGTCCTGGTGCGGCTGTGCGGGCCGACGAGATCCTTGCTGGGTTTCTGGCATCGCAATTCGATGTGCGTACGATGGCCGACTCCTGGCGTCCGGCGGGGGACGACGACGAAGCGCGGCGCAGCGGCATCCTGGCCCTGCACACGCTCAAGGACAATGAAACCGTGGCGCGGCTCGCTACCGGCGTGAAGCGCTTCACGCTGCCTGCCGAATTCAGCTATCTGGAAATCACCGACCGGATCTTCCGGAATCCAGTGGATGCCGGCCTTGCGGTTGGGGCAACGGGGACGCTCGCGGGTTTTCTGCTCGACCGCCGTCAGTACGACCGGGCGGCTTCCGTTTTCCGCAATGCGATCGACCGTCTTGGTGGTTCCGCAGGGGAGGATCAGG
>CAZSDE010000591.1:2070-2526 GCA_964605435.1 uncultured Akkermansia sp. | reverse complement strand
GACGCAACCACCACATCGACGCCTTCACCATGTGGTTCGCCGGCGGCGGCTTCCGCCCCGGCACCGTCTTCGGCGAAACCGACGAATTCGGCTTCGCCCCCGTCACCCACCCCACCCACATCCGCAATATCCACGCCACCATCCTCCACCTCCTCGGCCTCCACCACGAAAAACTCTCAGTCCGTTCCCAAGGCCTCGACTTCCGCCTCACCGGCGTCGAACCCGCCCGCGTCATCCATTCCATCCTCGCCTAGTCCGTCGACCGCGGCGCAATCACGCCTCACGACCCAAACCCGCTGCCGTCCCCGCTTCTTCCCTAAGAGCGCGTTGCAAAACCGGGCCCGGCAGCTGATCCGGAGTCTGCGGTGGTTGGATGAGCGGCTGCGCCGTGGGCTTTGGGCTGGGATCCCCTGCGGGCGGCGGGCCTTATTCCACAAGGCTTCGTTGCGCTGTCGT
>CAZSDE010000591.1:0-2060 GCA_964605435.1 uncultured Akkermansia sp. | reverse complement strand
CCTAGTCCTTCGACCGCAACCCAACGACGCCTCACAACCCGAATCCGCTGCCGGCCCCGCTTCTGCCACAGGCCCCTGATCTTTTTCCCACGCACATTGCAACTTTTCAGATGCAGATTCCTCAGGATGTGAAAATATCCGGCTCAAATCTGTATTTTTCTGATTTTTATGTGCGGAATCATCGCCTGCGCCGGCACCCGGGAAGTGCGGCCCCTCCTCCTCGATGGCCTCAGCCGTCTCGAATACCGCGGCTACGACTCCGCAGGGCTCGCCGTCCTTACCGACTCAGGTGCCCTCTCGGTCCAGAAAAAAGCGGGCCGCATCGCGACCCTCGCCGCCCACGTGGGCCACCCCACGGATTCCGCCCGGCTCGGCATCGCCCACACCCGCTGGGCCACCCACGGCGAACCTAACGACGCCAACGCCCACCCCCACCTCGACCAATCCGGCCGGCTCGCCCTCGTCCACAACGGAGTCATTGAAAACCACGACGCCCTCCAGCAGTCACTCCGCAGCCTCGGCCACACGTTCCACTCAGCAACCGATACAGAGGTGCTCGCCCACCTCATCGGTCGCCATTACGACGCTTCCCCGGAACAAGGGATCCACCGCCTCACCTCCGCCCTCCGGACCGCCCTCGCAGAAGTGAAGGGAACCTACGGGATCGCCGTGGTCCACACGGACCTTCCCGAGGTCATCGCAGGAGCCCGCCGCGGCAGCCCGCTCGTCATCGGCCTCGGCCATGGCGAAACATTCCTTTCTTCCGACGCCACCGCCCTCGCCCCCTACACCCAGAAGGTCATCTACCTCAAGGATTTCGACCTCGCCACCATCGAAGCGGGCCGCTTCACCATCGACACCCTCGCCGACGGCACGCCCACATGGGAAGTCACTGAACTGGACCACGCCCCGGAAGCCGCCGAGCGCGGAGCGTTCCCCCACTTCATGCTCAAGGAAATCCACGAGCAGCCCCAGACGGTCGCCAACGCCCTCCGCGGCCGCCTCCACCACGACGAAGCCAGTGCCCAACTCGGCGGTCTCAACCTCTCGCCCGCCGAACTCCGCGAGGTGGAACGCGTCTGCATCCTCGGCTGCGGGACCGCCCTCTACGCGGGCATGACCGGTGCCCGCATGCTCGAAAGTGTCGCTTTCCTCCCAGCCGAAGCCGACATCGCCGGCGAATTCCGCTTCCATAACCGCCCCCTTCCGCCCCGTACCCTCGTCTTCGCAGTCAGCCAATCCGGAGAAACCGCCGACACGCTCGGAGCCATGCGCGAGGCCCGCCGCAAGGGCAGCCGCGTCCTCGGCATCTGCAATGTCACCGGCTGCTCCATGGCCCGCGAAAGCGACGGCGGCGTCTACATGCACGC
Organism: uncultured Akkermansia sp.; assembly: GCA_964605435.1. Lineage (GTDB taxonomy): Bacteria > Verrucomicrobiota > Verrucomicrobiia > Verrucomicrobiales > V1-33 > V1-33. Next base: position 690 of record CAZSDE010000591.1, on the reverse strand, counting down.
CGGACCGGAAATCGGAGTCGCCGCCACCAAGTCGTTCGTCAGTCAGCTCACCATCTTCTCGCTCCTCACCCTCGCACTCGCCCGCATGCGCCACCTCCCGGCCGCCGGCGGTCACGAAATCATCCGCGCCCTCGAACAACTCCCGGATCAGATTTCGCGCATCCTCAGCCAGAGCAGCCACATCGCTTCCATCGCCGCACGCTACGCCCACGCCCACAGCATGCTCTTCGTCGGACGCGGCCTGCTCGTCCCGGTCGCCCTCGAAGGTGCCCTCAAAATGAAGGAAATCTCCTACATCCATGCGGCCGGCTTCGCCGCGAGCGAACTGAAGCACGGAGTCATCGCCCTCGTGGATCCCCAGACGCCCACGGTCTGCCTCTGCCCGCACGATAGCCTCCACGCCAAAAACCTCAGCACCATTCAGGAAATCAAAGCCCGCCGCGGCCCCGTGATCGCCATCGCCACGGACGACGATCCCTCCATCGAAGCACACGCCGACGACGTCATCCACGTCCCCCGCACCATCGATATGCTCCAGCCCATCCTCCACGTCATCCCCCTCCAGCTGCTCGCCTACCACACCGCCGTCGCTCTCGGGCGCGACGTCGATAAACCCCGCAATCTCGCAAAAAGCGTCACCGTGGAATGACCGGCCTCCCCCACGGCATCACGCCCTCGCATTTCCCCGGG
>CAZSDE010000590.1:0-2533 GCA_964605435.1 uncultured Akkermansia sp. | reverse complement strand
TGCTGACCGGGCACGGCCAGGCGCTGCTGCTCGACTTCGGCCTCGCGCACGTCACGACCGAGGCGCGGCTGACGCAGGCCGACGCGCCGATCGGCTCGCCGGCGTACATGGCGCCCGAGCAGCTGCGCGGCGAGCCGATCGACGAGCGCGCCGACGTCTACGCCGACGCCCGGAAGTGGCGAGAACAACAACGATCTCAGATTCCGCAGCGCACCGAAATTGGCGGCCCCGCAACCCAAGCGGGTCAGGCTGGCGGCGTCCCCGGTGGCGGTGTCGGCCGGGCTGGGAGGGGCGGGGTTGGCGAGGAGGGCGACTGCCATGCGGCTGCTGAGGGTATCGCCGCAGTAGCGCCAGAATGCACGGACGAGAGGCCGGGCTGGTTCCGGGAAGGTGACGGCGCAGGCTGGGCCGAGCGGGTTGCAGCGGATGGGGACGTCCGATCGTGCGGTCACGTAATCGCGGCACCGGGCGGCGGCTTCTGCGGAAGGGAAGACCAGAGAGCCTTCGTTCTTGCCGGCGAAGGTGGCGGTGGCGGCGGCAAATGGTTCGGTGACCTTTGGGTGGCAGAAGAAGCGGGGGTAGCCGGCGCGGAGCTGGGCCGTGAGGGCTGGGCGGCCCTCTTCGTAGTCGATGACATCCTGCCATGAGGGCATGGCCACCGAGACGGCGTGGAGGGAATCCGGCAGGGGGCAGCCGAGGTCAGCCGGGTGGCAGGCCGGGTCGGTGAGGAGGTCGCGCATCTGGGTGACGAAGCGGGAGGGGTCGGCCCGTCCGCGTTGCTGGGGCGGTTAGAATCCGAGTTTGGCGGCGGTGGCGTCGAGGGCGCTGATGAGTTCCTGCATGGTGGCGTCGGTTTCGTCGCCCATGTTCGAGATGCGGAAGGTGGAGCCTTTGATTTTGCCGTAGCCTCCGTCGATGGCGAAGTGGAAATCCTTCTTGAGGGTGCTGACGAAGGAGGCGGTATCGATTTCGCGGGTATTGCTGACGCAGGTGAGAGCCTTCGAGCGGAAGCCGTCTGGAGGGAGGTAGCCGAAGCCGTGGCGGTCGACCCAGTCATGCACCATGCGGTTGAGGCGGGCGTGGCGGGCGAAGCGGTTTTCGAGGCCTTCGGCGATGATTTCGTTCAGTTTCGATTCCAGCGCGTAGATCAGCGGGATGACCGGGGTGCTGGGGGTCATGAGGTTTTCGGCATTCTTGCGGAACTCGAGGAAATCGAAGTAATAGCCTCGGTCGTTGATGGTGGCGGCGCGTGCGAAGGCGCGTTCGCTGGCGGCGAAGAGGGCCATGCCTGGTGGGAGGGCGAGGGCCTTCTGGACGCCGAGGAGCATGACATCGAGGCCGAGTTCATCGAATGGGATGGGGACGGTACTGAAGCTCGACACGGTGTCGGTGATGAGGAGGACGTCCGGGTATTTCGAGCGGACCAGGCTGGCGATTTCCGTGATGGGGTTGAGGACGCCGGTGGAGGTTTCGCTGTGGACGACCGTGATGGCGTCGAAGCCGCCTTTGGCGAGGGCTGCGTCGATGAGGTCCGGGGTGATGGGCTGACCCCATGGAACGCGGAGGGCTTCGGCCTGTTTGCCGCAGGCGAGCGAGACATCGTACCATTTGTCCGAGAAGGCACCGCAGCAGCAGTTGAGGACCTTGCGGGCGACGAGGTTGCGGATGCTTCCTTCCATGACGCCCCATGCCGAGGACGTGGAGAGAAAAACCGGCAGAGAAGTGCCGAAGACTGTCTGGAGCATGGGCATGATGCGTCCGTAGAGGGCCTGGAAGTCCTTGCTGCGGTGGCCGATCATGGGTTGGGTCATGGCCTGCATGGTCTGCGGGCTGACTTCGACGGGGCCGGGGATGAAGAGTTTGGTGTGGGGCATGGGAAAGGGAAAGGGAGGGGAGGGAGAATGGGCTCAGGGTGGCGTGGGGGTGGCCGGAGTATCCTCGAGCCAGATTCCGTATTTGAGGGCGAGTTGGCTGACGAGATTTCCGGCCGCGCGGCCGCGCGGGCCGGGAGCCTGAGACAGCTTTCGGGCCATCTCAACGGCTTCTTCGTATTTTCCGGTCGACTCGAGGAGGCGGAGGGCCTTTTCGCCGGCGCGGTGGAACCAGTATTCGTCCGGGCCTTCCTTGGCGGGTGGTGAGGAAACGACTTCGTGGTAGGCGTCGAGGGCGTCGGTGGTGCGCTTGAGTTGTTCGAGGCAGACGCCTTTGCGGACGAGGGCTTCGTGTTTCCAGGGGGTGGGGGTGGCGGGGTCTGTGCTGACGCTGTCGAAGGCGGCGAGGGCTTCGCGGATCTGGCCGGGGCCGGCAGCCTGGGCGGTGAGGATTTCGCCTTTGAGGCAGAGGCACTGCCAGCGGACGGCGGGTTCCGGTGCCGGGGTGGAGGCGAGGATTCCGTTGAGGTACTGGAGAGCGGCGGGGAAATCGCTGCGGCGCTGGCTGACGAGCGCGACCTGGAGTCGGGCTTCGAGTCTGAGCGGGCCGTTGCGGCGGTAGACTTCCTCCCAGAGCGTGACGGCATCGTTTTCCGATTTCT
>CAZSDE010000589.1:0-2540 GCA_964605435.1 uncultured Akkermansia sp. | reverse complement strand
TCGCCGAATTGTCGAAAGTGATTGATCCCGGCGTAAGGGCCGATGGAATGACGATGCTGGTCGGACCCACTGCAGAATCATTGAAGACAATGCTGTCTCCATTGACGAATTCCGCACCGGAACCCAGCCACGAGAAGTTGGGAAGCACTGGATTGGTAAGCGAACCCGCCACGAGGATACCATTGCTGGCCCCCGTCCAGATCATCTGCTCGGTTCCCTTGACCACGAGGTCGATGGTACCGGCTGCGGAGTTGTTCTGAACGAAACCGTTGAGGTGATGCCCGAGGGTAAAGCCCGTGGCTCCGGAACTGCCGCCAAGGCTGCTGTAGGAAACAAGGGGGTAGGTTCCTGCGCTGAAGCCAGCCGAAGGCACCACGGTGATCGCGGTGGTCCCATTCTGGTTGAGCGCTCCGGTCACGAGTCGGTCGGAAGCGGTACCCACATTGAACACTGCGGAGTTCGCCCCGGAGGAAATGACGTCTCCGGAAAGCGTCAGCGTCCCCGCCGAAAGGGTCAGGTCACCAGGGCTGATGATCGCCCCGTTGTTCCAGTTCACGGTCGGGGAAGACAACGTTCCCACGCCACCGAGCGCCCCCGCGGCAATCGTGAAGGCTCCGGAATGTGTGTTCGCGTTTCCATTGATAAGCAGGGCCCCGTTATCGTTCTTCGAGATGGCCCCATCGCCGGCGAGCACCCCGTTGATGATGCCGCGCCAGCCACCGTCGACATCGATCACGTTGCCATTGCCAGTCGCCGTCAGCGTTCCCGTGAAGGTCGTGACTCCGTTCTGAACTTCAAGCCGGGCGGTCGAACCTGCTGCCGTGGAATCCAGCCGATAATCGGCCGAGTGGCTCAGGTTGCTGCCCCAATGATTCCAGGTAGCGGTTCCCGAGGCGACTGGCTGCACAAGGACGCCACCCGTGACATTGGACGAATTGATCACTGTGGAAACTTCGGCCGCCATGGTTCCGTTCTGCACGCGGAACTGATTGACGTTGGCCACGTTGACATTGACGAGCGGCAGGTAGTTGGTGCCCACCTTCGTGACGCTGAAGCCACTGCCGTTGAGGCTGGCACCGAGGGCGGTGCCGCTGCGGATATCCCAGCGGCGGCTGCCTCCGAAGCTGGCGTCGCGGGCAAGCACGACCTGCTGCACGGCATTCTGCTGGTCGTTGGCACTCGTGTTCAGCAGCGCTCCCGTGCCGCCCACACCCGTGCCGCTCACCGTAATGACTTCCCCACCGAGATTGAGCGCGTTGGCTGCCAAAGCGCCGCCCAACTCCAGCGCCGCACCCGACGCCACCGTAGTTCCGGCGGCGGTGGTTCCAAAGGCAGCGTTGTTCTGTGCCACCATGGTTCCTGCCAGAATGTTGACAGCTCCCGTGAAGGAGTTGGCTCCGGCCAGAGTCCAGCGCCCTGCTCCGGTCTTGTCTATGCTGAGGACACCCGCGCCGTTATTGGCGATAATCCCCGTGACAATGTTGGCGGCCGTGCTCGAGCCACCCAGGCTGAGCTTGCGGTTAGCCGCTGTGCTCGGCTGCACCCCGTTGACGATGTTGAGAATACCCGTGTTGTTGTTGTTCGCCCAGGTCTGATCCGCCGCGAGACGCACGTTCACATTCTGGTTCGCCGTCGCCGACCCGATCGTCATGGCACCCGCGCCCGACTTCACAATCCCGGACGCTCCAAGAGTGATAGCCCGGTTCGTCCCGCCCGCCTGCAGTGTCACCGCGGCACCGGAGGTGAAGCTCAATCCGAGCAGAGTGCGATCCGCATTGACGTTCACAGTTTGTGCCGTCGTCAGAGAAGTCGCGTTGAAAATCGCAATGTCCGCCGCCCCGGGAATGGCCGTCGGATTCGTGGCCCCTCCCGCTACGGACGACCAGTTGGCCAGCCCACCCCAGTCATTCGCCGTTCCTCCCACGTTGTCCCACCAGATGTCCGCACTGCGCGCCATCTGAGGCCAGGCAGCGATCAGAGGAGCCACAAGGGCAGCAAGACGGAACGGAATCCAGCGTTTCAGGGCAGCACGTTTCATAGTGTTCTCGGGAAAAATTCGTTGGGCAAAAGGCGGTCAGGAGGAAGTCGGGCAAGCGGCAAAGTCTCCGCAGAATGAGACCACGTGGTTTCCGACAGAGTGATAACTAGCCGTCCCTGACGCCCGGCGTCAAAAGTTTTTCGCTACGCATGACCGAAAAATCATGCTGGTCCTATGGAAATTCGGGAAATGCCAGAAATTCAAGTTTGTTAGAACCGGAGCGACCAGTCCTCTCAGGGCGACGGAATCGGCAGGGGAGGCGCGGTGGTGTGCCGGGGAGTTTTCTCCGGAAACCGGGGCTGCAGAAGGGTATCGCCGGTCATCCGACGATGATGCCACGGGCGCGGCGTTCCTTCTCGCGTTCGAGGAGAGGAACCGTGGCTCCGGTCTCGAGAATGGCAACGCCCTGAGACCCAATCGAATTCAGGGTGAGACCGCTGAATTGCGGCACATCCGCAGCCATGGCCCGGAAGACATCTTCGACCGAATACATTCCGTTCTG
>CAZSDE010000588.1:1718-2540 GCA_964605435.1 uncultured Akkermansia sp. | reverse complement strand
CACGCGCTTCGGACTGGAACTCGCCAGCTACTGGCGCCCGCAGCCATGGCTCGCGCTCGACAGCGAATTCACGCTCTCGTCCGCCGAATTCTCCGACGGCTCGGAAGTCCCCAATAACGTCCCCCTCACATGGAACGCAGGCATCACCGTCGGCCGCGAACAGGGCTTCTTTGCTTCGCTCCGTGCCCGCGCCTTCACCCCGCGCCCGCTCGACGAATCGGGCGAAATCCTGTCCCGCGCCAGTTTCCTGCTCAATGCCCGCACCGGCTTCCGGCACCGTGACTGGGAACTGAGCATCGATTGCCTCAATCTCCTCAACCGGAGAGACAACGACATCGAGTACTTCTACGAATCCCGACTCCGCGGCGAATCCTCGGCAGTCAGCGACCGCCACATTCACCCCACCGAACCACGCATGCTCCGCGTCTCGCTCACCAGAACATGGTGAATCGTCGGAGCCACAGATCCATTATATCTTCAGTGATCTGCGGAGGAATTTTCCGCGTTTTCATGATCTGAAACCACCCGGGAGATCCGGGGGGCGGAAGGAACAAGTGGCGGAGCGGACGGGGCTCGAACCCGCGACCTCCGGCGTGACAGGCCGGCGTTCTAACCGACTGAACTACCGCTCCATAAAGGATTGGGCCACTTGTTCGTGCCGGAAGGAGGCGCGATCGTATCCAGACATCGAACGTACGCAAATGATTTTTTCAATTCCGCGTGCATCTTCCGCAAAAGAGCGCGGACGGCCTGCGGTGCGGGGTGAGCCACTGCGGCATGGATGGCAGCCGATTCAGGAGACTGGTCAATCCGGCCTTGAGT
>CAZSDE010000588.1:0-1708 GCA_964605435.1 uncultured Akkermansia sp. | reverse complement strand
TTCAATTCCACGCGCAGGTCCGGAAAAGAGACCGCTCTGCCTGCGGTGATGAGGGCACCACTGCGGCATGGATCCCAACCGGTTCGGCAGATTGGTCAATCCGGCGTGGTGTCGCCGCTGCTGAAGTCCCAGCTTTTTCTGCGTGGTGGCCGCACGGGGCGGCGGCCGCCGCGGGCCTGGCGCAGTGGTTCGAGAACTTGTTCGGCTCCGGCGAGGTGGATGTCGGCGAGGAGGGCGAGGAGTTTGCCAAGTGTCCCGGCGGGATAACCTTTCTGCCGGAACCACAGCAGGTAATCGACCGGAAGATCGTGCAGCGGCATTCCGTGCGGTGGGTACTGCTTCGGGCCGTATTTGCCGAAGGGCATGTGCCACTTGCCGATCAAGGCGAGCGCCGCTCCAAGGTCGGCCCGCCAGTCGGGCAGAGGGTCGGCTTCCGCAGCCCCGGCATCGTGGTCGGCAGGATCCATGCAGTTATGGGAATCCCTGATTTGCCTTCACTCGCCTCCGGGGCCCGGCATGAGCCCGAGGGCCGCCGCGAGATACCATGCCCCACCGAGCGCGATGAGCAGCGATCCCCAGCGCAGGGCGGGCAGCCGGAACCGTTCCTGCCAGAGGTCGCGGCCGATCTTGAGGGCTCCGGACAGCGGAGCAACCACGCAGAGGTGGCCGATTTCGACTCCCACGCAGAAGGCCGCAATGGCCCACGCCACGGCTGCCGATGGCAGGTCCTTCAGATTCTCCAGCAAAGCGCCGCCCAGCCCCATTCCGTGGACGAGACCGAACACAAAGGCGACCGCGAGGCGATGCCATTTCAGCTCGGCATCCCGCCGCAGCAGATTCTCCACGGCCACGACCACGATGCTGGCCGCAATGACCGGTTCGACAATCGAGGGCGGGAGCACCGGGGCCCCGCGCAGCGCCGTCCACGTCACGGTGATGGAATGTGCCACCGTGAAGACTCCGATCACCTTGAAGACGTCCCAGAAGCTATTGAGCACAAGCACGAGGGCCGCCGCAAAGAGAAGATGGTCCCACCCCGCGAGCACATGGTGCACCCCGTGATTCAGAAAACTGCCGATGCTGTTCCAGTCCATGTGCTCAGCCTCGCCTCCATCCTTCCGACTGTCAATTCCCCGCCCTCACGGTCAAAATTTGTCTTCCCACGGACCGCAAGACACGGCAGAACCCTTACGTTCTTCCTCCCTGCCGCGCAGACTTTTCCGCCTGCGGAAGGACAGAACCATTCCCATTCCCAAACATGCAACCATCCACATCGACTCCACAGCCAGACCCGCAGCCAGCTGCTTCCCGCCGCCATTTCCTCGGTGGTGCCGCGGCTGCCGCCGCCGCCGTCAATCTCCCCATCCAAGCCTGCGCCCAGGTGGCCGGCAGCGATGAACTCAAGCTCGCCCTCATCGGATGCGGTGGCCGCGGGGGTGGCGCTGCGTCCCAGGCCCTCACGGCCGGCGGCACCCGCCTCGTGGCCATGGCCGACGCTTTCGCCGAGCGCCTTGAGCCGACCCTTTCGAGCCTCCAGGCAACCTTCAAGGAGCGCGTCGATGTCCCCGATAGCCGCAAGGCCGTCGGGCTCGAAGCTTACCAGGAAGTCATTCAGCACGCCGACGTCGTCCTCCTCACCACGCCTCCGGGCTTCCGCCCCATGATGTTCAAGGCTGCGGTCGAAGCGGGCAAGCATGTCTTCATGGAA
>CAZSDE010000587.1:2277-2545 GCA_964605435.1 uncultured Akkermansia sp. | reverse complement strand
TCCGGGGGAGCGGCGGGTTGCTGAGCGGCCGCGGGCGCAGTGAGGATGGAAGCACCCGCGAGGGTGAGGAACAGGGATCTGATCATGTCGATGGCTGTTGGGGTTAGAATCGGGTCTGCAGGCCGAGGACAGGACCGTGTGTCACGACATCCGAGCCGAACGAACCGTGACTGTAATCGGTGCCGAGGCCACGGTAGCCGAGGCTCACGGTGGTGTTCCGGGTCATTCTCCAGCCGATCCCGACGTAGGCCTGCCAGCTGAGATCGGA
>CAZSDE010000587.1:0-2267 GCA_964605435.1 uncultured Akkermansia sp. | reverse complement strand
TGTCGCCGCGGAATCCGACAGTCAGACGGTCCGTCAGATCGCAGGCTCCGCGCAGGCCGACCACGGGATCGGTCCATTCGCGGCTGCCGCCCACAGCGATCTGGCCGCCACGTTCGAAGCGGCCGGTGACGTCCATCTCGAAAATATTGATTCTCGCGCCAGCCATCGCATCGAGGTGCCAATTGCTGCCTTTTGCCAGCTGATGCGACAGAAACGGATTGATCATCCACTGCGCCTGCTCGAGGCCGAAGCTCTTGAAGAGGTTGCCGCCGCCAACGAAGTCGTCAGAGATCCTGGCGTAGGTGACGTCGACGCCCAGCGACGTTCTGCCGCGTCCCGCCTCGAAGCCGCCCATGAAGGCCATGTCGATCTCATCGATGGCCTGGATGGCATCGGAGAAGCTTACATCGACAGGCAAGGGAAGCCCCGCGATGCGGAGGTCTCCTGTCTGAGCGGTGATCCATGCGTAGGATGTGACGTTGAACCACCATTCAGCGTGCGCCGGAGAGGGCTCGGGAAACGGTGAAGTCGGGGACACTGGACCTGCGTGGAGCCACGCAGCGGGCAAAAGCAGCAGCGCCGATCGGGCAATTGAGGTGACGGACATCATCTTGGCTGGAATTGTACGGGGTGGAAGATGGAATCGCGAGCGGTGGCAAGGTTTGAATAGGACGGGAATATTCTGGATCAGCCGTTACTGGTCGCAGGGCATCACTCAACTCGATACGTGCAGGACGGCCGCATTCACCGTCCGTTGCAATACATGCCCCCCACGAAGCGACACCATGCGGTCGATGGGGGCTCTGTACGTCGCATTCTTGCGAGGGTGGTAGGTCAATTCAGAAAAGGGATGAGTAACGTTTGATGAGACGTGAGCCTGCGTCACGACCGAAGTGGGACGACAGCCCAAGGCAGACCCCGTCGAAAAGAACGCGGAAGCAGCTGCCGGACGGCGTTCCTTTAGACAGTCGATACCGTTTGGGGAAATGAAGATGCCGTTGCCCGGTGGTCGGAATTCCCTACCACTTTACACTCACCATGACTCTGTTCCGCCGCCAGTCGCTGATTGCCCAGATCGTTGAGCATATACGCCATGGGCTGACTAATGCTAGGTGGGGCCGGCAGTTGCCCGGTGTGCGCACCCTTGCCGCAGAACTTGGAGTCTCGAAGGACACTGTCCGGGCGGCGCTTAAGATCCTCGAAAGCGAAAATTACATTAGTCCCGGGGTTGTCGGCAAACGGAGGAAAATCACCGGAGGGCACGCCGGGCCGAGGTGCGGGTTGCGCGTGGCGATTCTCGTGGACGAGCACCTCCATGCGAATAACGCGCATTCACTGGAACTCATCCTCATGGTCAAGCAGGCGGTCGAGGCTGCTGGTCACATCGGCGTGCTGTGCGAAAAGTCGCTGAAGCAGCTTCCGGATATCCGCCTTTTGGCCAGTTTTGTGCATGACACCAAAGCGGATGCATGGATCATCTACAGTGCGCCTCGCGATGTGCTGGAATGGTTCTCCGGAAGTCGGCTGCCGGCACTCGCGATTGGGGGCAGATGCCTCGGTCTTCCCATTGCGTCGGTGGTCACGGATGTGAAGCGTGCCATGACAGCAGCAGTCGATGCGCTTGTGGCGCTGCAGCACGCTCGCATTGTTCTGGTTTGCGGCAGGCTCTGGCGGGATCCGTTCCCTGGGCCTTCGGCAGCGGCATTTCTCGAACGACTCCGGTGGCATAGCCTGCCGGTATCGGAGTACAATCTGCCGTCATGGGACGAGACGCCAGCTGGACTGCATGCGATGCTGGTTTCGGTGTTTGCAGTGACGCCACCCACCGCCCTTGTGATCGCGGAGCCTGCGATGTGTGTGTCCGTGAGGATTTACCTTGCCGAACGCGGACTGACGATTCCCCGTGATATTTCATTGGTGAGTCTGCTTCCCGATCCGGCCTTTTCCTTGCAGAGACCGGCGATGGCACAGTTCAAATGGCCGCTCATGCGCATGATCGATCGGGCGGCGGCCTGGGTTGATATGGTCGCTAATGGTGCAGACGATCGACGCGCGGTGGTTTTTCATGCAAAGTTCTGGAAGGCCGACACCATTGCTGCCGCTAGGCGGTGAGCCCAGCGGCAAGGAGTCCGAGGGAATGCTCAGCGTTCCTCCCACTCATGGATGAGCGGAAGGCGCTCAATCTGGACCATGTCGTCCTGATGCCGGCACTCAGTTCGCCGACGCTCGTCTTGCCGCTCTGGATGGCCGCAATGATCGAGACGACC
>CAZSDE010000586.1:0-2565 GCA_964605435.1 uncultured Akkermansia sp. | reverse complement strand
CACATCAAATGCCAGCACCGGCACCAGATCCGCACGCTTCCCCGCATCCCGCAGCACCTCCAGACACTTCTTCAGATACTTCCCCTGCCAGCCACCATCAGGATCCATCACCTTCACCACGCACTCCCCATGCTGACGGGACATCGCCCGCCAAACCGTCCCAAAGGCCCCTCGGCCCAGGCTCTCGCGCAGTTCAAAACCGGGTATCGCTGGTGGCTGCATCAATCGATTCAGAAAATTATAACGGAAACGCCATCTATCGGGACCTCATGCCCGGAAGCAACGAAGATTCAGTCGATTTCCTCACGATCCGTGCTCTAATCATCAGAGAAAGCAAGAAAAACCATAGATCTCGAATTCTTTGAGAAAACGGACTGCCTCACCCATTCCCACCGGCTCCCCGGCTTCGCCCGCGTCCACGGATTCCCATCCGGATGCGCTGGAGGAAGCATTTCTTGATTTTCTGTCGGCGGAACGGAATGCGTCGCCCCGCACGCTGATCAATTATGCGCATGCGCTGGGCCGGTTCCGGGGGCAGTGGCCGGGCTTCCGGTCGTGGCGGGAGGTGACCGCCGATGACCTGCGGGGCTGGATGTTCCGGATGATGAAGGCGGAGGCGGGCCGGGCGACCGTACGGCTCCATTTCAGTGCGCTGCGGAGTTTCTTCCGGTTCCTCCAGCGCCGCCATGGACTGGCTGCCAACCCCCTCGAGGATGTACGCATGCCGAAGGCGGAACGGAAGCTTCCGGTCGTCCTCACGCTCGCACAGCTCGAGGAACTGCTGGCCCTGCCACTGACCCTGCCCAAGGATCAGCAGGCCCCCGCATGGGGCCCGGCACGCGATGCCGCCATCCTCGAAACATTCTACAGCAGCGGTCTCCGCCGCCAGGAACTGGTCGATCTCAATGCCGAGGACATCGATCCCGTGAGCGGGGTCGTCCGCGTCCGCGGGAAGGGCCGCAAGGAAAGGCTCTGCCTGCTTGGTTCCCATGCCATGTCGGCGCTGCAGCGCTACCGGCACGAGGCGGGTGTGCACAGCGGACCGCTCTTTCTGAGCAAGGTGCGGCGGCGCATTTCGCCACAGGCGGTGGCCGCCATTCTCGAAAAGTACCTGCGGGCCTCCAGCATCCCCCTGCGCATCACCCCTCACAAACTGCGCCACAGCTTCGCTACCCACCTGCTCGATAACGGAGCCGACCTCCGCTCGGTTCAGGAATTGCTCGGCCATGCCAGCCTCGCCACCACGCAGGTCTACACGCACGTCTCCACGGAACGCATGAAGCAGGCTTACCGGTCCGCTCACCCGCGGGCCTGACCGGCCTTCAGGGCACGGGCGGCACCCCGCGGCCGGCCTTCGTGGCGACCAGCAGCAGCGAAGTCCCCCAGCCCAGCCGCAGCGCCCGGCAGACCGCCGCATCCCAGCTGCCCAGCGAGGCAAGGAAATCGGAAACCGCCGCGCTGCGCTCAACCGGTCCCCATCGACCTGCCCGCGGCCCCCGCAGCCACTGACCAAGCCTCGCCCATGGATAACCGATCGCATTCCAGCCATGCAGCAGATCGATGCGCCACGATTCCTCCGGGAACAATGCCCGCAGCCGTCCGGACGAGTACCGCCGGACACTGCCCGGAAAACTCCCAGCCGATCCCAGCAGGCTTTCCGACGCGGGCACATGCACGATCAGCAATCCCCCGGGCCGCAGGACCCGGCCCAACTCGGCCACCGCCAGTTCCTCGTCGACCGATTCCTGATCCAGCACATCCAGACACACGACCGCCTCGAGACAACCATCCGGCCACGGAATCGCTTCCACTTCCGCGCGCTGCACAGCCGTGAAACCCCGCTCCCGCACCAACCGGACCGCTTCCCCGGCAAGGTCGAATCCCGCTACCTGCCATGGGACCCGCTGACGCCGGAATTCGGCGAGGAGCCCACCGCTACCGCAGCCGGCATCGATGAGCCGGGAACCATCGGGCAGCCGCCGCCGCAGTTCCTCCACCACGATCCCGCGCAGCACCCGGTGCCACCAGCTCCCCTCTTCCCGTTCCCGCAGCTGTGCCAGCCATGCCTCGTCCATAGGATTCTCCACAGGGTCTCAGTCAGCCCGACACAACACGGCCTCCACCACATAGGCAGCCCTGGGCGCATGCCTGCGCCGCTTTGCTTCCGGATGGTCATGGTTCACTCTCACGCAGCTCAGTCTTCCGTCAGCAGCTCCCGCCACGCAAGTTCTTCCTCGCACCCCTCACCTACGGCCCATCGCCACGGCGCTTCTGAAACGGCAGACTCTCGGCAATCCCGAGAATCAGACTCCGCATGGCAAAACCCTCCCGGCCCATCCGCTCCATGACCGCGTCCACCGCCGGACGGTCGTACGGTTCCACCCCGCGTCCGAGCGCATAGGTCATCATCTTGCGGACCACCCCGCGCACAAAGGTGTCGCGCCGCTCCGTCAGGAAAATCTTCGCCAGATCACCCGCCCCGCTGAACTTCTGCCCGGTCGTCAGCACGCCCGTGTTGTCCACCGGAAACTCCCCGTCCCGGTCGCGCCACTTCCCGATCGCATT
>CAZSDE010000585.1:0-2569 GCA_964605435.1 uncultured Akkermansia sp. | reverse complement strand
GGCCGCCGCGCAGGCCTTGCCGTTCGCGCACTTGCCGCAGTTCGGGCCGCCGCACGGCTGCATTGAGCAGTTCCACCCCGCCGAGCGCAGCAGGGACCGGTCCCGCCACCGGAAAGGCCTCTGGCAACCGTTCCCGCCCCGCCACCACTGGCCGGCCCTCCGCATCCCGCAGAAACAGAGAAAGCTCGATGGCCGCCGCTTCGAGACGCCGTTGGGCCCTCACCACTTCAAGGGATCGGCTCAGCACAAGCTGCTCGTTGTCCGTCCGCACAATGGGAGCCGACAGTCCTTCCTCGATCTGCTTCCCAAGCGCTCCATCCCGTTCCCGCGCCACCCTCAGGATTTCCTCGCTCACCTTCAGCCGCAGCCCACTCGCCACCCAGTTGACATACGCCCGCGTGGCCGCCCGGATGAAATCGAGGTACTGACGCAGAATGAAGGGATCAGCCAGTTCCTCGTCGAGTCTCGCCTGGAACACGGCGGCGCGGCGGCGGTCGATGGCCCCATCCCGCAGCAGGTTGAGCCGGCCACCGAATCTCAGTTCCCCATCCTCCTGCGTGCGGTCCTTGCTGTAATTCGGCAGGATGCCACCGCTCAGGCGATAGCCACCGTACAGACTGCCACCCCAGAAGGGCAGAGCCTGCTCAACGCCGGCATCCGCATAGTCCGCGTCGTAGTAACCACCCTGCGTGCCCAGCTTGGCGGAAAGCGATGGATCAAAGGCTCCCAGCGTCTGCCGCAGCCTCCCACCCGCAATGTCCTGCTCAATCAATGCCGCCAGCCACGGAGGATACCGCGTCATCACCGACTTGAGCACTTCCTCGAGCATGAGAGCGTCCACTCTGGCCGCTTCCACCTTCGCCGGGACGAGCTTCACGGCTGACTTCGCCGCCTTTCCAGCCGGCTTGGCCGGAGCCGCACGCAGTTCGGCAGGCTCAGCAGCACCCAGCACCGCCAGCAGCAGCAGGGGAAGCCGTCGTCCATGCCACCTCATGACTTCGGAAATTTGTCAGGTTCCCCATCCGCCACGACCGGCGGGAATCCATTGAGCTGCCGCCATGCTTCCCTCCAGAGCGGCACCTGTTCCAGCAGAACCCAGCCGTTGACCCGCACTCCCTGCCGTAGCCAGCGGTTGCTCGGCCACGTCGTCTCCACCCTCCGTCCACCCCGCTCCACTACGTCCGGCAGTGGCTTCACCACGACCCGCACCTTGCCGGAATCATTGACGTTCGGATCAATCCACGCCACTTCCCCGCCAAAGGTCCCCACAGCCACACTCGGCCAGCCCACGAACTGAATCGCCGGCCAGCCCTCGAACTGCAGCCGCACTTTCTTCCCAGGCTGCACCAGCGGCATGTCGTTTCCATCGAGCCACACTTCCGCAAAGCGGCTTTCCGTCTCCGGTATGATCGTGCAGACCGGCGAACCCGGCCGCAGAAAGGTCCCCGCATTGGCACTCACGGAGAGAACGATCCCATCCCGCTGCGCCACCACCACCTGTCGTTCATTCTGCGCAATCTGATTGTCCATCGCCGCAAGTTCCCGTTCCGCCGATGCCAGATCGGACTCCGCACTGGCCCGCTGCGCCCGGATGCCGGCAATGACCGACTGAAAATCAGCCTCGGTCCGCTGCAGGGTCGCCTGCGCATTCCCCAGATTCGCCTCCGCAGTCTCGAAGTCCCGGCGGTCCAGTTCATACTGCCGCCGCGAAATCACGCCGCCCGATTCCAGCTTGCGGCTGCGTTCGAAATTGACGGAAGCAGCCGTCCATGCGGCTCTTTCGGCTGCGACGCGCTGAGTGGCGGCATCGATGGCCTGGCGGCGTGCCAGTTCCTGCTGCGCAGCCTGCGTTTCCAGATCTCCCATGCGGTTGAGGGCCGCCGTGCGCCGCGCCTCGATCGAAACACGCTGCTGCCGGAGGTTGTCGAGCAGTCCCGGATTGTTGTCCTGAATTTCGCAGATGACATCGCCCTTCTGCACGCTCTGACCCTCGACCACGTGCATGGTCTTGACTGTTCCGGAAACCTGACTCTCGACGGAGAGACGGCGGTCGAGCGGATCGTACGCAATCACCTTGCCCACCCCGCCGATGTTCTGCTGCCATGGCAGCACCAGCAGAGCCAGCAGCAGCACAGGGAGCCCCACCGCAAGAATCCGCCCGAAGATCCGGCTGAAACGCGACGATCCGGTCAATGCCATGGCGTGCAGGTGCGCCCGGTTGTCGAGCAGGCTGCGGTCGGCGGAATCTGAGGAATGCGATGCCATGGGATCAGTGAATCACGGGGGAGTGCCCGCCGGGGGGAGCCAGCCTCACAATCTTGTCGCAGAGAGCCATGACCGCCGGTTCCCTCGTCGCCACCAGTACCGTCCATGGATGCTGCGGCCCGAAAATCTGGGGCGCCAGTTCCCGCAGGTCATCCTCTCCCAGTCCATCAAGGACCTCGTCGAGCAGCAGCAGCCGGGGACGCGTGACAATGGCCCGCGCAATCATCAGGCGCACACACTGACGGCTGGACAGCGGTCGTCCACCCGTCACCAGCACCGTATTCAATCCCTCGGGCAGCGCCAT
>CAZSDE010000584.1:260-2576 GCA_964605435.1 uncultured Akkermansia sp. | reverse complement strand
GCAAGGACCCTCCCGGAAGGACTTCCAATTCCTGCCAGATCGAAGACACTGGGATGCGCGCCAAGGACGACCGATCCAATCCAGCGCGACTGCAAACTGCCGGGCGCACGCACGCCGCCTGCCGTAATGATGGGGCACGAGTGGGCAGCCGCCATCGTCAGTTCCTCGTCTGTTGCCATGGGCCCAAGGAAAATGGCGTGGTGGCTGGCGGCGGCCCGGGGCGCAGCAATGGCGTGGGAAGAATGGGTCGAAAAACCCGGGACGGCAGCCACTACCTTGCCGGTCGTAGCCAATGCGACCGTTGCCGGAACCTCCCAGCCGTTGAAATCGACAACCTCGGCACCAATCGCCTGCAGCAATTTGCCCGAACGGGTCGCCCCGGGCAGAAGGCCCGGTAGAATCACGAGCAGGCCAACCGCTTCGCGCACGGCAAGAGCCAGCATGGCCGTCGCTGTCTCGATGCCAGCCCCGTCCGAGAGGAGAACCGCCGCCGGACGTCCAGTCGAAAGCCAGTAGCCATGCGCCGCGGCCACCGCGGACGATTCAGCGACGTTGACGAACACGTCGATGCCTGCGGTCGCATCAAGCCGGGCAATGAGTTCCTCCACAGGGTACCCGGGATAGGTGAAAACCGCATCGATGCCGGCAGCCAGCAGAAGCGACGGGATGGCAGAGATCACGGCAGAGGATGGGGGGAAAGGGATGCACCGGCAGAAGTCTGCCACACTGGCGTGTCGGCAAGATGCCGCGCGACAAAAGTGGCGGGCGGGCCAGCAGGGGGCGGCACCACGGTGCGGCCAGCCCATGCATTGACGATCCAGCCAACCTCGTCGAGTCCCAGCCATCGCCTTTGACTGGTGCCGCCTCCAAAGCGGCCACCGAATTCCGTGATGTACCACTGGCCATGGTGCGGACGAGCCTGAATCGTCAGGGGCCCCCGCCATCCCGCGGCAGCAAATACCGCAGTCGCCCGGGTCATGATTGCCTGAAGCGCTTCGTCGTGCCCTTGTCCGCAGGATTCGTTGCGTCCGAGACGCTGCATCGCATATACCTGCATCCCCGGACCAAGTTCCCCTTCGGGTCCGATCAGAAACTGGCCCCCGAAGTTGCGTGTCCCTGGTGCTTCCCAGAATAGCGGTGTGCCGATGGACATGCCAATCCGCAGCGAGGAATCGGGTGGCGGATCGAGAAACGGCTGGAATACAAGACCGCTGATCTGGCTGGCCCCGGTCGTGGATGACCCGAACTCCCAGCGACCCGCTGCCCCCTCTCGGCTTGGCGATGAGCGGGAGCCCGTGCGCGGCGATGAGGCGGTCGATGGCTTCCATCGTGTCCTGCTGACCAGCAAGCACGGATGGTGCGAATGGAATCTGCCGGGGAATGCACCAGTTGTGCGCATCCCACTTGTCTACCATGAGCTGCGCCAGTGCTGCCGGTCCAAGGGGAGCCCTGCCGGTCAGTTCTCCTGCATCCTGGAGTTCCGCGAGGATACCAATGTGAGGATCCCGGCAGGGAATGACGAGGTCGGGTTTCGCCGCAGCTGCCACCGCAGCAATCCCCTCACGGAGCGCTGCCGGCTCCGAATCTGGGGGCAGGGGATGCACCCGTCTGCACAGCAACGCCGTCGGATCACGAGGGTCCATGTTCGCCCCGATCAGCTCAATCTCAGAACCCCGCCCCGCGAGCGCATCGTGAATGCCGCGGGCCACAAGGCTGCCGGCACCAGTAAGAAGTATTCGCATGCTGTTCGATCCCAAAGCGGGTTTTGAATCTAATAAAAACTTAATAATCAGTTAGTTAGGCTAGCCTCCTTCCCTTCGAGACCACGGCCCGGCACGCGCTGCAAGAAGGAAAATCCTTCGCTTCACCGCCCATGGCACCACGGCAGGAAACAAGCCAGTGGGCTCGGGACATGCAGCGCGATGGGATGACGCTGCCACCGCATGCAGCGGCGCACAGGAAGCGGCACGGGTCGAAACCGCGTTGCGGCCCCCTCCCGACCGCAGGTCAGACCTTTTGGTTGGTGCTCTTGTTCCACCCGATGTCTGATCGATGGGACGGGCCTTCAGCCCTTCCGAAATGACTCAATCCGGAAACCTGGGCCGTTGGCCCAGGCTGGTATGATTCCGGGCCCTTGGCCCTCATCTCGCAAAGGCCAGACCGTTTTCCAAATCTGTGCACGTTTTCTCCGAATCTGCGCGTCCCCGCAGGGGACCGAGAGGACAGCCTAGGGCTGAGCGAAGCGATGCCCCAGGACACCGACCAACCCCAGCAAGGCGCCCTGAAGGGGCGCGAGAGCCTCACGACAACGGAATT
>CAZSDE010000584.1:0-226 GCA_964605435.1 uncultured Akkermansia sp. | reverse complement strand
CCAGACCGTTTTCCATCCCCGCGAGCGACAGGAGGCCAGACCATTCCTGGCCTTGGCGCGGTTGGGGGGGTATTTTGGAAATGCCAAGGGCGGGCCGTGGTGTCACCGGGGTTTCATGCCGGATCGACTGGGCCCGCCCTTGATGGGTATCCGTGGAAGTGGGTCAGTTGATGACCGGGGCTCCGTAGCGCTGATGGATGGCGGCGCAGGTTTGCGGGTTGAGGCG
>CAZSDE010000583.1:1893-2588 GCA_964605435.1 uncultured Akkermansia sp. | reverse complement strand
CGAAGGCACCCACGGGAAGTCCGCCGCCGATCACCTTGCCCATGGCCGTCAGATCCGGGCGCACCCCGCAGATTTCCTGATACCCTCCGCGGGCCACCCGGAACCCGGTCATCACCTCATCGAAGATCAGCAGCGCTCCGTGCCGCGCCGTCAGTTCACGGATGAGATCGATGTAGCCCGGTTTGGGCAGAAACAGACCCGCATTGGCCGGTACTGCTTCGACGATGACCGCGGCAATCTCATGGCCCGCCGCAGCGAAGAGTTCCTCGAGGGCAGCGGCATCGTTGTAGGGCAGCACGGTCGTCATGGCCGCCAGTGCGGCAGGCACACCGGCACTGTCCGGCCGGCCATGCGTGAGTGCCCCGCTGCCAGCCGACACGAGGAGACTGTCCACGTGTCCATGGTAGCAGCCATGGAACTTCACGATGCGGTCGCGTCCCGTGAATCCCCGCGCCAGCCGCAGACACGACATCGTCGCTTCCGTCCCGCTGTTGCACATGCGCACCTTCTCCACCGACGGCACCCAGTCGACGATCGTGCGTGCCATTTCCACTTCCCATGGATTGGGAATCCCGAAGCTCAGGCCGTGCTTGGCGGTTTCGTGCACGACATTGATGAGCACATCCGGAGCGTGACCGAGAATGGCCGGGCCCCATGTGCCCACGTAGTCGATGTATTCGTTGCCGTCGACATCG
>CAZSDE010000583.1:0-1883 GCA_964605435.1 uncultured Akkermansia sp. | reverse complement strand
TTCCCGTCCATCCACGTCTTCGATGTACGCCCCCTTGGCGCGCCGCACGAAAAACGGTTCGCCGCCCACGTTCCGGAAGGCCCGCACAGGACTGTTCACTCCACCGGGAATGTACTGCTTCGCTGCCGAAAAGAGTTTGGAGGAAAGGCTCATGCCTTACGCCTTATGAATCCTCCCCTGCCCTGCAATGCGGAATGACCCCGTTCCGCAGGAAATCGGCTGGGGCTGCTCACCAGGGGGCTTTCGAACTGCCATCGGTATGGGCCTCGTATCGGCGGGTCACTTCTCCCTCGCCCCCTTCCACGGGAAGTCGCTTTGCGAAATCAGCGGAAACTTCCCTGATGGCCTCGTCCACCGCAGCCGCAAGTGTCCCCGGCTGACGGTACCAGGAATGCAGGGTCCGGCCGGGCTCCACCGCATGGCGGACCCAGAAACGGCGGCGCACGGTGCCCGATGCGGCATCGCACAGGGTAACGCGCATGGCCACTTCAAGGTGGGTCAGCGACGAATACTCGCGCCGCAATGTCAGGGAGGGTCCGTATACTGTAATGTGGGCCAGCGTGGTGGCTCCGCTGCGCCGCGCCGCAGCGCAATCATCCGTGATGCCGCTGCCATCATTATCCGCAGCGGCACCTCTGGCCGAGGCGACCGGAATGCCGGTGCTTTGTGCGGCGCTTGCCAGCCTTGCGGCGATCGCTTCGGGATCCGATGCACCCGCGAGGCGCAGACTGAGTTCCTCGGCTACTTCGACTGGCGTCTGGCCGGGAATGGTAGCCACAGCACCGACGAGGCCAGCTACGGGCGCGGCGGCACCGGTGAGCATCAGGGGAATTCCGATGAACATGGCCCCCCACGGATCTCCTCCACAACCTTCCTGCGTTGCCGCTATGCCGGCATCGATCGATGCCTTCAGACTGCGGCTGGATGCCCTTGCGAATGCAGAGCCCGGGGAGGCGGGACGGTCCACGCTGCCGCGCAGACTGCCACTGCGGCAGACGATCCCGAGCGTCCCCGGCTGGAACTTCCGTGCGGTCGGTCCTGCGTCTGGACCACTTCTGCATGAGACCATGGAAACGAGCAGCAGAGACATCAGAACCACGGATTTCATGGCGGATGATCCCACGCCTCACTCCCGCAGCCCGCATTGATTTACCTCATTCCCCCATTGGCTCAGCCAATGGCAACTCCATTGCGGGAATGCTTTCAGGAAGCAAAAGTCAGGAGATGCGACCATCTCACATCTGCGGTCTCGCGGGGCTGCTGCTGCTGGCGGCGCCGGTGCCGGCCGTGCGTGGCTGCGACGCCTGCCAGAGCCGGCTCGTGGATGAATCGCTTGATCCTCCGGTGGAGTGGTCGCCCGACTGGGCCGAGCGCTTGCCTGCGGGGTCGTCGCCGCCGGTGCGTGGGCCGAAGGCACCGATGGTGCCGGCGGGGCGGCAGCCGCAGGGGGTTCTCAGTGGAAAGATTGTCTTTCTGAATGGTGGGCATGGCTGGACTTGGGATCCCAACTACTGGCGTCTGCAGCGGGGCATCAGCAATGAGATGAACGAGGACATGGGGAACCTCGACCAGATGAATCTCTTTGCGGCGTGGTGCTTTCATGCCGGGGCCGTGGTCGTGCCGATGCGGCCGCTTGGTCAGCAGCCCAACGAAGTGGTCATGGACAACGACGATGAGGGCGTGGCGTGGACTGGAACGTGGGCCACCAGCACGTCGCCGATCTTCTACGGATCAGCGGGCGACCTTCCCTATCGTTATGCGAGTCTTTCGGCAGCGGAGAGTGCCACGGCGACGTACACCCCGAATCTTCCCGCGGAAGGATTCTATCCGGTCTACACATGGGTGCGGCATGGATCCGACCGCACGCTGCAGCTGTACCGGAT
>CAZSDE010000582.1:0-2605 GCA_964605435.1 uncultured Akkermansia sp. | reverse complement strand
CGAAGCCAGAGGAAACGAAGCCTTCCGCCGAACCCGCGAAGCCAGAGGAAACGAAGCCTTCCGCCGAGCCTGCCAAGTCTGAGGAAGCGAAGCCTTCCACCGAGCCTGCCAAGCCGGAGGAAACGAAGCCTTCCGCCGAGCCAGCGAAGCCAGAGGAAGGGAAACCTTCCGCCGAACCCGCGAAGCCAGAGGAAACGAAGCCTTCCGCCGAACCCGCGAAGCCAGAGGAAACGAAACCTTCCGCCGAGCCAGCGAAGGCGGAGCCTGCCAAGGACGCTTCTAAGCCTGCGGCCAAGACGCCCACGAAATCGAAGACCTCCACGAAATCGAAGACGCCCACAAAGTCGAAGTCCTCGTCGTCGCGTTCGCGTTCCTCGCGGAAGTGAGTTGGGTTCCTAAGCCAGCAGTTTTTCGAGGGCGCGCCAGGCGAGCATGGCGCATTTGACGCGCTGGGGGAACTGGCGGACGCCGGCGAAGGCGGCGAGTTCGCCGAGGGTGGCGAGGTCGGGTTCCGCGGTGCCTGTGAGGACGTCCTGGAAGGCGGCGATGCGGGCGCGTGCTTCGCTGCGGCTGAGGCCCTTGCATTGCGAAGTCATGACCGAAGCGGCGGCCTGACTGATGGCGCATCCCTGGCCAGCGAAGTGGATCTGCCGGAGGCGGTCGGCTTCGTCGAATTCGGCCCAGACGTCGATTTCGTCGCCGCAGGACGGATTGATGCCGGTGGAGTGGACGGCTGGCGGGACGGGCAGGGGGCCGTGATTCCGCGGGCGGCGGGAATGATCGAGAATGACCTGCTGGTACAGTTCGTCGAGAGGGTTCATGAGAAGAAGCGGGCGGCGTCGCCGAGGATGGCGGCAGCGCGTTCGATTTCGCCGGGGATATTATAGAAGTAAAGACTGGCGCGCACGGTTCCCGGCAGTCCGAGTTTGCGCATGAGCGGCTGGGTGCAGTGATGCCCGCCGCGCAGACACAGTCCCCGGGTGGCGGCATACGTCACAATGTCGTGAGGATGCGCCTGCTTCATCGTGAACGAAACCAGGGCCCCGCGGGGACCGTCCGGCCCGATGATTTCAAGTCCGGGAATAGCCGCAAGAGCGTCGCGCAGGGCCGCCGTGAGCGATTCATCCCGCTCCGCGATGGCCGACAAGCCAATGCCATCAAGATAACGGCAGGCGGCCCCGAGCCCGATCGCCGGTGCAATGGCGGGCGTGCCCGCTTCAAAGCGCGCCGGAGCTTCGCGGTAGGTGCTTCGTTCGTAGTGGACCGATTCAATCATTTCCCCGCCTCCCATCCACGGTGGCATCGAATCGAGCACTTCCCGCCGTCCGTACAGCACGCCAATCCCCGTCGGTCCGCACATTTTATGACCAGAGAAGGCAAAGAAATCGCAGCCGAGCGACCCCACATCCACGGGAATGTGTCCGGCGCTCTGGGCTCCGTCGACAAGCGTCGTGATCCCCATGGCGCGGGCGCGGGCGCACCATACGGCGGCCGGATTGATCGTCCCGGTACTGTTGGAAATGTGGGGGAAGGCAAAGAGGCTGACGCCGGGAACGAGCAAGCGGTCGAGTGCTTCCGCATCAATCGTTCCGCAGCGGCCGAGCACGGGCACAAATTCCAGTTTCGCGCCCGTCTCGGCGGCGATGAGCTGCCACGGCACGAGGTTGCTGTGGTGCTCGAGTTCCGTGAGGAGGATGCGCTGACCCGGCCGCAGATTCCGCCGTCCCCACGTCTGGGCCACAAGGTTGATGGCTCCGGTCGTGCCCGCCGTGAAGACGATTTCCCCGGGCTCGCGCGCCCCGAGGAAGGCCGCCACGGTCGCTCTCGCTCCCTCGTAGGCAGCGGTGGCCCGCGCACTCAGACCATACATCCCCCGGTGCACATTGGCATTGTCCTCCCGGTAATGCCGATCGAGCGCCGCCAGCACCGCCTCGGGCTTCTGCGAACTCGCCGCACTGTCGAAATAAAGAACCTCCGGCGTCTCCCCGGC
Source organism: uncultured Akkermansia sp. (assembly GCA_964605435.1). Classification (GTDB taxonomy): domain Bacteria; phylum Verrucomicrobiota; class Verrucomicrobiia; order Verrucomicrobiales; family V1-33; genus V1-33. The sequence goes on along the minus strand of CAZSDE010000582.1, from coordinate 615 downwards.
CCCGCGCACCAGCAGCGGGAAATCACGCCGCACCGCTTCCCAGTCGGTTCCGGAGGCAGTCACAGGGCTGGCAGCAGGCGTGTTCACGTTCCTTCCTCCATCGGGGATGTCGGTCCAATGACAAGCTGAGGTTTCCTAGGGCGGCGACCATGCACCCACGGTGCCTTTTCACGAAAAATTTTTCTGGGCAAACCAGCCGTCGTTCCCTAAAAACTCCAGTCAGGAAGATAATTCTCCCGACCCCCGCTCGGCTGCCGAGTTGCTGCCGGGTGCCTCTCAACCCCCCTAAAACATCGCGATGAGATACCAAGCAACCACCCTCCTGCTGGCGCTGGCGTCCCTGCCGGCATTCGCCCAGGTTCCCGTCTCCGGAACCACAGTCTACACGCAGGACTTCAATACCCTGCCAAATGATGTGAATGGCGCGATCGTCTTCTGGGATGATAACGTCACCGTTCCCGGCTGGTACATCCACCGTTCCAATGCCGCCATCCGGCTTCTCGGCGTGGGTGGCGAATATTACTGCGTTGACGGATCGACCGTCCCGAATGCCAACCCGCCTGCCCACGGTCACTACAGCGCCGGCAGCGATGCCAACCGCGGCCTGGCCGCCAG
>CAZSDE010000581.1:0-2606 GCA_964605435.1 uncultured Akkermansia sp. | reverse complement strand
CGCGAACCGGGTTGGCATCGTGAAGGTGGCCTTTGCGCAGCCCCAGCCTCTCCTCCGCAATTTCGTGGTGCGGGTAGTGGCGGCGCGCGCAGGCGGCAGCACCACCATCGTGGCAGCACCCATCCGGCTCATCGAACCAACTTTCCCGCTCGGGCATTGGTATTCGACGCAATTCGAAACCGCCGCGAAGCTTCAGTTCGCACGGCGGAATCACCTCGAGATGGCAGCCGGCGTCCCCAACAGCGGGAGCGCCATGAACAACGGAGCCCAGAATTATCACATCCGCAGCGTGCCCTTTGCCTTCACCAGCGGCAGCAATGCACCCGATCCCGCGCAGATCATGCCAAACATCGGAAACCCGAACCTCCTCGCGTGGTTTGTGCGGGATGAACCCGACATCAACAGCATCAGCAGTGCCGACATCACGGCATGGACGGACACATTCCAGACCCTCGATCCCACGCATCCCGTCTACGTGAATCTCGCTTCGAACCGGCGAAGTTCAGAGTACGGGCACATCACCGACATCGTCGGTGAAGACCATTACTCCGCCTTCAACGCTCCCAATATCATCCCCGGCACATGGGTCACCCGCAAGGCTCAGCTCGAGGAAACCCTTGAATGGGCCGACGTCCTCAAGCGCAATACCGAGCCGAAACCCATGTGGAACTGGCCGCAGGGTGTGGCCGTGGGAACTTGGGGCACGCAGCCCCGCGATTGGGCCATCGACGTGCAGTTCTGGATGAATGTGATGGGCGGCAGCAAGGGATTGTTCTGGTTTCTGAACCGCGAGGAACATCTCGCAGGCCACGAATCGAAGTTCGATGCCATGCAGCGCTGTGCCCGGCGTCTTGCGCAGGTCCGCAATCTCCTCCTGTACGGCGAAACCATGGATCACGTAACCATGACAGCCGGAGCCAAAGTCAAAGCGCGCGCCATCATCAGCGAAGACGCGGTCGTCGTTCCCGTCATCAATCTCGATTATGCGGTCGGTGGACTGGCGTTTTCCCCTAGCTATTCCATCAATGCAGAAAGCGCCGAGGTGACGGTCCCGGTGCCCTCGTGGCTGCTGCCGGTGGCGCAGGTCTACGAAGTCGGTGCGGACGGCAGGCTGCCGGTAAACTTCACAGCCTCGGGAAACAATGTGAGCTTCAGCGTGGCACTCGGCAATTCATACACAAACTGCAGCCGCGTCTATGTGATCGGCCGGCCCGATACCACCCCACCGGCGGCTCCTTCCCGACTGAATCTGGCGGAAATCAAAACGGGCAATGCCTGCGTCCTTTCGTGGCGCGAGCCATGGGATGATTTCGGGGTGCAGGGGTACAAAGTGTACCGCAACGGCTTGGAGATCGCGGATGTGAAGGAACCGATTCACACGACGTCGGCGATTGCGGATGCAGACCTCGCCAGCACGCAGTTCACCGTCCGCGCCTACGACAGCGCAGGCAACCTCGGGCCACTCAGCACAACCCTGCAGTACGCCACATGGCAGTTCACAGAGGATGGTTCATTCGAGGGCTGGCGGTCCTTCAATCACATGAACAACCGGGTCGTCTCAGGAGGACGTCTCGGCTTCGACCTCGGCGGAAGCGACCCACACCTCTTCGTGGATGCAGCCGGTCTGAAGGGCGCTCTGTTTCCAAAACTCGTGGTGCGAATGCGCAATCAGACCAGCGGCACGGAAGCAAAGTTCCGATGGGGCACGGTGGCCGACCCTGCCGTCAATGATACCAAAGGCGTCACGATTCCCATTGTTCCCAATTCGGGACTCACAAGCTATGTCGTCAATCTCTCGGCGCAGTCGGGCTGGCATGGGCAGACCATGACGGAACTGAAGTTCGATCCCGTGAACAATGCGAGCAGCGGGCGCATGGAGATCGATTTCATCTCGTTGAACAATCTGCCCGAGCTTCGTGAAGGGAGCCGACCTAACGGTGAATGAGGACGCTCCGCCGCAGACGCGCACCGCATGGGCCACCGCCATCAGTCCAGGCCCACCGGCGGAAGCGTCGCAGCAGGTCAGCTTCGTGCTGAGCGGTGTCACCGCGGCACTTTACGAGCAGCCTCCCCAGATCTCACCGTCAGGCACCCTCACCTTTACTCCAGCCCCCAACGTTTCAGGCACGAATACCATCACGGTGACCGCGGAAGATGACGCCGCTGACTGGCTCGGCGGAGGCACGCATCGCTCCACAGCGCAGACCTTCCGCATCACGGTCAACAGCGTGAACGATGCTCCCGTCTTCACGGCAGGACCCAATCAGACAGCCGCCCGCGGCACCGATACCCGGACCATTGATGGCTGGGCCACCGACATTTCCCAAGGTGCTCCCAACGAGTCGGCTCAAGCGCTCACCTTCCTTGTCTCGGCGACCCCGGCAAACCTCTTCGAGGAACAACCAGCCATTGCCGCCAATGGCAGACTCACCTTCCGGCCGAGCACAGTCAATGCAGGCGCTGCGGTCGTCACCGTCCAGTTGCGTGACAATGGCGGAACGGCCAATGGTGGACAGGACACCTCGCCTCCCCAGAGCTTCACAATCGAGATCACCCGTCCTCCACTCCCGGAGAATCCCCGGCTTGAATTGATCTCCCCGCCGGGA
>CAZSDE010000580.1:0-2619 GCA_964605435.1 uncultured Akkermansia sp. | reverse complement strand
GTGCAGCAGGCTGAAGCACTTGCGGCACAAATCAGGTGATCCGACGAAAGGTTGCCAATCCCAGACACAGGACCAAGTCGGCGTGTTACTCTCCAGCCAGCTTTCTGTGACTCTTGTCTCACACATGCAGATAGTGCGCGAACGGGTCGTCGGGATCCGTCTGGTCATCGGGTTCTGCGTCCCCTGCGGCGAGTCGTCTACCCAGTTTGCCGCCCAGCCTGATCTGGAAGAGCGGGATGAATTCCCCGCCGGACCTGAGGAATGGATCATCCGGTATGGCGATGGCATCCCGCAGGATCTCGACGAGCCGGCGGAACGAGCGCGAGGCCAGCTCATAGCTGCTGTCCGACCTCCGCGGATTCTTCCACCGCTGCTCGCTGCGGACGGTCATCAGAATGCGCAGCGGGTGGAACTCCGTCATGTCGCTGCGCTTCTTGAAGGAGATCTCGGCGGTCTGGCCCCCGGCAGTGATTGCGATGCTCTGCCCGCGGATCTCGATCATGACATTGCTCCAGGTCAGTCCCGGAGCGGGTCGGATGAGCACCTTCCCTGCCGGTGCCGTGTCTTTGCGGCGGCGGCTGCCGGGTCGCGGGTCCAGCGGAAGGCCATGTGCAGGGGCCGTCTCCGGCAGGTCGCTGATGATGATGAAGTCATGGGATGAATGCCGGCGCGTGGCGTCCACTGCGTCAGTCATCCAGACTCCGGTGGGCAGCAGAACGAGTGACCGGGGCCGTGAAATCAGTCCATCGAGCAGCTGCTGGTGGTCGGCAATGCCGCCGGGCGGCAGGAACAGGACGACGGGGACGACAATGCGGTCGGCACCGCAGAGCGAGCCGATTCTCCGGAGCGCACCCTCCCGGTCCCATGGCGCGGCAGTGAACCCGATCCGCCGTGCAAGATTTTCCGTGATGGCATCCCAGCATGGTTCGAGCGCTTCGGCTTCCTCTGCGCTGACCGGAACGGCGGGCGTGTCTGTTTCAGGGCCGAAGCCCGCGTAGCCCTCATCACCATCGGGGATGAGCTGGAGCCGTCGTCCGGGGTACGCGGGCACGATGACCGAAGTGGCGGCCATCCCGGTGCTCCGCAGCATGCTTCTGCATGCTTCCCAGTCGCGGCCGAGGTGGAAGCGCCAGCTGGCAGCCGCCCCAGCCGTTCCGAGCCGCTCAAGCGCTTTCCAGAAGGAAGGTTTCACTGTTCTGGGTGATGAAGCCGCGGCTCTCGAGCCATTCGGCGACTGATTCGTCGTGCTGGAGGCCGGAGACTCTGCTCGCGGTCGGGTTGAGGATGACGGGGATGCGCCGCCGCCTGCTTGAGAGCTTCAGGTCGATGCGCGCCTCGATCAGATCGGCAGTGGCGATCAAGGTCGGAGAGACCTTTGCCACATCGGCGAACACATCCGGCGATGTGAACTCGGCACGACCGCCACTGGGCAGAAGCATCCTCAGGTGGGCCAGCTGGGCAGCGCAGATGCGGTCGTCGGGCCCGCACCGCAGTGCCGGGTATCCCCTCCTGAGCGGTTCGAGCGTGTAGCTCCGCGAGCTGAAGAGCGCCGTCGGGCTCCCATGGAACACGGTCCCGATGGTGCTGCGGTATAGATCCTGCAGGCGGCGGCCCGCTCCGGTGACAAGCCAGCTGCGGGTCGCGTGGCAGAAGCGGGCGACATCCACCCTCTCCGGGCGCAGGATCCTCGGCGTGGTGCAGCCGTCCTCGCCGATCACATTCATGCGGCGGAGAAGATCGCCGTGCCGGATGACCAGCGAAGTCACCCCGTCGTGGGTCGAACTGCTGACGCGGCACGCCGGGGAACGGAACGCGGAATCAAATCCGTTTCCGAGCATCTGCTCAAGCCGGTCCAGACGCTCCCGGTCGGCAGGGAGAAAGCGGCAGCCCGCCCTTGTGAGGTAGGAATGGAACGACCGCTTCGCCCCCAGTGCCCTGCGGTCGAATTCCCGCCACGCCACCGCCGTTTCATGCACGATGATGCGGGCTGCAATGTCCTCCGGGCTGTCTCCTTCCTGTGCGTGCCGGGCGGCAAGGTCGGGATAGGTGTCCTCGAAGTTCACCCCGCAGACCGGGTCGCAGAGCAGGTCGAGAAGCTCAAGGCGCTCGATCAGTCCGGGAGGTGCAGCTTCGCAGAGCGAGGCGGCGGTATGCATCACCCCGGCGAGACCGTCGGCACCGGTGGCGAGCACTTCAGGCGGTGTCCCGCGGGCAGCGAGGTACGGTGCAAAAGGTTCGAGAAGGAGGGTGATTGTCGAGGGGTTGAGGCGGGTCAGAACACCGGGTCTGACCAGGCGGGGTGGTCGGGTTGAGGGCATTGTCGGACACGACTGATACCTCGTCTGACTGGAGGCAACAGGGAACCGCTCCAACCGCCTGTTAATTTTCACGGCCCCACTCAGGACCCCCCGGCAGAGCACCCATCTGTGCCATTGCGGCGCACTTTTTCGGAAACTGTCCGACGGCTCTCCGAAAAAATCTGAAGAAATTTCTGCGCTGATAATCAGTGGGTTGCGGTGGAATCGGACAGTTTCGGGGGGCGGAAATCGGACAGTTCCGCCCATTGGGGTGTCGCCGGTCACTTTGACTCCGGCGGCAGGAAATCATGAAGCCGAATCC
>CAZSDE010000579.1:280-2625 GCA_964605435.1 uncultured Akkermansia sp. | reverse complement strand
TCGCGCCGCGTGCTGGCCATGCGGCCACTGGCGAGGGAGGGATAATGCTCGGCGAGGAATCGGGCGGATGGCTTCATGAGCGGAAGTCGGGTCGATGGCTTGCAGGGAATGACGCTCCACCAAGGCGGAGGTGACACTTTTTCGACCCGGGGACGGCCTGGTCAGCGTCCCGCCGGAGGCAGTACCCGGATGAGCAGCTGGTTGAGCACAATGACCGGATCGAGGCCGGAAGTGACGAGGCGGCGGTTGGCGCGCAGGCATTCCTCTAGGGCGCGCTGCAGTTCATCGGCGCTGTATGAAGCGGCGTCCCTGGAAGCAAGGAAGAGGGGATAGAGGTTCGGACCACTGCCATCCTTCTTCTTCGGGAGGCGATCGCGTTCCTTCGCCGGAACCTTCCGTTCCACCTGCGCGGTGTAGTCCTGATAACTGAAGGCCTTGATGCCGAACTTATCGGTCATCTGGCGCGCCGCGAAGAGGTTGCGCACGGTGGGAACCACTGCGGCAAGGAGGACCGCAATGGGAGCCTCGTCCTGCTCCAGCAGTTCATCCACAAGGGCGAGGGCCAGCGGCAGCCGCCGCTTCGCAATGGCGTCACCCAGTTCAAAAATGACACTTCCCTTGGTCTGCGAAACAATCGCCCGGACATCCTCCGGCCTCACCGTGCGGTTGGCCTCACCAAGATAAAGGTCGAGCTTCTCCAGCTCATTCTCGATCTGACGGGAATTCTCGCCCGCCATCATCACAAACAGGTCCATCGCTTCCGGCACAAAATGCAGATCGAACTCTTCGGCCCGCTGTGCCACCAGATTGGCCACCAGTTCCTCCCAGTTCTGCTTGGAGGTATCGATCAGATCAAAAACCTCCAGATTCGCTATCTTCTTGAGCGTCAGGAAGAATGACCGGCGCTTATCGACCTCCGAGGCGCTCAGAAGAAACTGAACATCGGCTGGCAGCGTCCCGAGAACCGCCGCCAGCCGCTCCAGCGCATCCAGGGTACTCTGGGCACGACCCGTCACCGTATCCGCCAGAAACGTCGCCCCCTTGAGCCAAACGACCTTGCCGCCCCCGAAGAATGGCAGGGTCTGCAGCGATTCAATGACCGAGGCCACGATCCGGACGGCGTGTTCCGAATTGTCGGCGGCTCCCTCGATCATTTCGAGACCGAATTCCCCCGCCGCCTCCCCCAGTTCCCGGCTTTTGGCGAGGGCCGCTTCCTTCACACGCAGGTCATCCGTCCCGAGAAACGCCCAGAGCGAGGCGGACACAGGTTCAGTCTTGCGGGCAGCAGCTTTGCGGGCAGGCACCCTGCCAGCAATGAACACGCCGTTCCCGGACGCAAGTTCGATTCCGCAGCGCCCCGTAAATGGCAGGAGGTTTCCCGTGCAAATCCGTTGCGCCGGGGGGGTGACCGGATATAGATACGCCGATTTTTCGTCACACCTGATATTTTCCCATGAAGTTCCGGATCACCAAAGAGAAGTTCCTCGACGGCCTCCAGCAGGTTCAGAACGTTGTGAGCAGCCGGGCCACCCTCCCGATCCTCTCCAATGTGCTCCTCGAGGCGGATGGTCCGGAACTGCGGATGACCACAACAGATCTGGATGTGGTCGTCAGCTGCCGGGTCGACGCGGAAGAGGTCAGTTCGCCGGGCAGCACCACACTGCCCGCCAGAAGGCTGGCTACCATTGTGCGGGAACTCCCCGCCGACGAAATCCTCATCGACGTTAACGACGACAACGCTGCCCGCATCACCTGCGGCAACAGCTTCTTCCGGATCCTCGGACTGAGCCCCGATGACTACCCTCCTCCGCCCCGCTTCGAGGACGTCAAGGAATTCAAGGTGCCGGCCTTCACCCTTCGTGATGGACTGCGGAAGGTTGCCTACGCGATTTCCACGGACGAAACCCGCTACGTGCTCAACGGGGTCTATTGCCAGTTCAAGGAAGGCAAACTGACGCTCGTGGCCACCGATGGACGGCGTCTTGCCATGACCGATGCCGACCTCGAATTCCCGGAAAGCCAGGAATGCAGCGTCATCATCCCCACCAAGGCCGTCAATGAACTCCAGCGCATCCTCAAGGACGCCGGCGACAAGGCGGAAATCCGCATCCGCATCGGCCCCAAGCAGATCGCCTTCGACTGCGACCGCTCCCTCCTCGTGAGCAAACTCATCGAAGGCAACTACCCCAACTTCCGCCAGGTGATTCCCGGCCAGGCCAAGCAGCGGGTCACACTTGAGCGGGAAGCCTTCCTCCAGGCGGTGCAGCGGGTTTCACTGCTCGCCCAGGACAAGAGCAATTCCGTGCGGATCGCCTTCTCGCGCGACAATATCGAAATCACCGCCA
>CAZSDE010000579.1:0-270 GCA_964605435.1 uncultured Akkermansia sp. | reverse complement strand
CCCGGGAATCGCTCGCAGTCAAATACAACGGCCCGGACATGGCCATAGCCTTCAACCCGGAATACCTCCAGGCCCCCTTCCGGAACCTCGACACGGATGAGGTATTCCTCGATCTCATCGACGAAGTCAGCCCAGGAGTCGTGCGAATTAACACGCCCTTCCTTTACGTGCTGATGCCAATGCGGGTCAGCCAGTAAGGGAACGGGCGGGCCTCAGGCCAGGCAAAACTCTCCCATCAGGACGCCAGGCCCCGCGGGTCGGCGTCCTGAT
>CAZSDE010000578.1:1072-2633 GCA_964605435.1 uncultured Akkermansia sp. | reverse complement strand
CCCTTGGCAGCCGCCTTGAGGCTCCAGTCGGGATCACGCTTCATGGCGGATTCTCCTATGGAAATCTCTTTCTGCGGGCGACTGACCTGATTGCGCCGGAGGAGAAGCCTGCGGTGCCGGGCCGCAAGCCCATGTGAGCGGCGGAGTTTTCCGCTTCAGCGTCAGCTGCTTTCCTTGCGGAAAGCGGTGCTGCCGGGCAGGTGATTGTGGTTGCAAACCGTGGTCGCGGCTGCTTTTTCCAGTTTTTCACATTCCCAAACAGGACTCGTCCTGCCAGAACACCCGTAATTTCTACAATTTTCATGTCTTCCTCACGGAGTCACGACATCCGTTCCCTTGCCCGCCGCTTTCTCATGCCGGGCGATTATGTGAGTCACGCGCCCTGTGGTCATGGCCATATCAATGATACGTACGAGGTACGGTTCAACCAGGCGGGGACGAATGTGCGGTATATTCTGCAGCGGATCAATCACGCGATTTTCACGCGGCCGGCGCTGGTGATGGACAACATTCACCGGGTGACGAGTCACATTGCGGCGAAGCTGGAGGAGTCTGGGGAACCGGAGGCCTGCCGGAGGGTCCTGACGCTGGTGCCGTGCCGTGATGGCAGTTTATGGCATGAGGACGGGGAGGGGAATCACTGGCGGGGGTATTTTTACATTGAGGGGGCGGAGGCGCATGATCATGTGAATTCGACGGCGCTGGCCGAGGAAGCGGCGCGTGCCTTCGGGACGTTTCAGAAGCTGGTGAGCGACATGGAGGGCGAGCGTCTTGCGGATACGATTCCGGACTTTCACAACACGCGGCGGCGGTACGATGCCTTTGCGCAGGCGGTGGCGGAAGACCGGGCGGGCCGCTCGGCGTCGGTGGCGCGGGAGATCGACTGGGTACGCGAGCGCGAGGGTGTCTCGGACGTGCTGCTGGGGTTGCTTGCCGATGGGACCCTCAAGGAACGGATCACGCACAACGACACGAAGATCAACAATGTGATGATGGATCACCAGACTGGCGAGGGTCTCTGCATCATGGATCTGGACACGGTGATGCCCGGGCTGGTGCATTATGATTTCGGCGATCTGGTGCGGACGACGACCATTTCGACGGCTGAGGATGAACGGGATCCGAGCCGGGTGGCGATGCGTCAGCCGATGTTCGAAGCCCTTGTGCGGGGGTATCTGAGCAGTGCCCGGGAATTCCTCACGGCGGCGGAAATCGACCAGCTGGCATTTTCCGGGAAGCTGATCACGTATGAGATCGCCGTGCGGTTTCTGACTGATTACCTGAATGGGGATCAGTATTTCAAGATATCGCGGCCGGGGCACAATCTGGACCGTTTCCGGGTGCAGGCGGCATTGGTCGAGTCCATTGAGCTTCAGGAAGAACGGATGAGGGAATTTGTGGCCGTGTGTGCGGCGCAGGTGTGAGCCGGGGTTATCCGGGAGGGATCACACGGCGAGTGTGCGGAAGTGCTGGACGGCAGCGCCCATGTCCGGGGCTCCGAAGAGGGCGGTGCCGGCTACGATGGCGTTGGCACCGGCCCGCAGGACGTCGGGCAGGGTGC
>CAZSDE010000578.1:734-1062 GCA_964605435.1 uncultured Akkermansia sp. | reverse complement strand
CTCGGAGCCATTCGTCCAGAGTCCGAAGATCTCGGTGCGGTCGTTGACGCCGCCATCGACTTCGATGTGGTAGGCGAGACCGTGCTGATCCCGCCATGTGCGGGCGGCGCGGACCTTGTCGAGGGTTTCGGGAATCAGTTCCTGGCCACCGAAGCCGGCCTGAATGGTCATGACGAGGAAGAGGTCGATCTGGCCGAGCCATGGTTCTGCGGCGGAGAAGGGGGTGTGGCCATCGATGGCGAGGCCACAGCGGAGTCCGGCGGCCCGGATGCGGCGCAGGGTTTCGCCGACATCGGCTCCCCGAGCGTCGACTCCGGCAACATCAACA
>CAZSDE010000578.1:0-724 GCA_964605435.1 uncultured Akkermansia sp. | reverse complement strand
CTGAGCTTCCACGTGTACGGTGATCTGGTCCGCGCCGGCTTTGATGAAGCGTTCGAGGTAGTGGTCCGGGCGTTCGATCATGAGGTGAACATCGAGAAAGATGTCGTTGGTGCGGTGAATCGCGGCGACGAACTGAGGACCGAACGTGATGTTGTCGACGAGGTGACCGTCCATGACATCGAGGTGGAGCCAATCGGCTCCGGCGCGGATGGCGCGGGAGCATTCTTCCGCGAGGCGGCTCCAGTCGGCGGCGAGCAGGGAGGGGGCGATGATGCGCTGGGTGCAGGGAGCCATAGGTGCGGCAGCATGGAGGAAAGATCGGCGGTTTCAACCGCCGGGGCTCCGGGCCCGGGAAACAAAGCGCAGGACTGGCCGGGCGGGCGATTATCTTCCGGCGTGGTGGAAAATCAGCGTGAGCGATGCCTTGACAGCGCAGGGAGATGCCTTTAGTTCCGCCCTCCTTTTCCGGGCCTGTCCCGCCAATTACAGCCGCTTTTTCACCATGCCAAACGTCCAAGTCATTCTCAAGGAAAAGATCGCCAGCCTCGGAGCCGAGGCCGACATCGTCACCGTCCGCGCCGGATATGCCCGTAATTTCCTCGTCCCGCAGGGCAAGGCCTACGAGGCCAATCCCGGCAATCTGCGCCACATCAACAACCTGAAGGCCCGCCGGGCCGAGCGGGAAACTGCCGAGCGCGCAGAAGCCCAGAACACCGCCGGCCGT
>CAZSDE010000577.1:1560-2637 GCA_964605435.1 uncultured Akkermansia sp. | reverse complement strand
CCCCCCGGAGATGCATTGCCCCCGATATCTCCAACAGAAAGATAACCCGTCCCGGCCACCGGCCCAGGCCCCGCCGCCAGTTCCTCAAAGTCCCCCACCGCCTCGCTGAAAGTGAAATTCGCCATCGGCCGCCCACCCGCATCCAGCGCATGCAGCACCTCGCGCCCCCCATCATTGTGGGTCCACACCACCCCCTCCTGCACCCACCCGCACGAAATCCCAGACGCCTCCCGCAGGGCCGCCACCTCAACACCCCCCACACCCTCCCCGGAAGATATGGCCCCGAACCTGCGCCCGGATCAATCCGGCCAAAAACAGAAACATCGCCACCCCGGATGCCATCCGAACGGACCCTACACTGGAAAACAATTGATGCAGTTTCATGGTGTGCGTTCTGACCTACGGCATATCCTGTGACAAAGGTGTCACAATTCTTTGCTTGCTTACCCAGAAACTTTTCCCGGAATCATTACCAGATCATGATGATCTGGCGCAGCCGCCAACCGCATCACCGACCGTAATCTGCCGGTAATGAAGCCCCGCGAGATTACCCTCATGACCACTCTGCCGCACCACCTGACCCTGCCCGCCATGGCTCTCCTCTGCGCCACCGACTGCCGTGCCGGCTGGCTCTCGGATCCCCTCGACAACCCACGCGAAATCTTCCTCTTCGCCGATGCCAATGGCAGCAACAACATCTGCAGCAGCGAACGCGACCGCCTCCGCATCGCCTTCCGTCAGCGCAACGACCTCCGCCAGCTCGACACCAATGGCAATGGCCGCCTCGACCGCGAGGAAATCGATGCCCTCGAACGCCACCAATCCCGCAAACGCGACAAACCCCGGAAACATGCCCGCGGCAGGTAATCTCAGCAGTTCCCGAGTGTCATGACACACACGTTTCTCGCCATCCTCGGCACGCTCATCCTGTCCACGACGGCGCAGCAGCCAACGGCAACACTCCCCACCAAACGAGTCCGCATCGCGGAACTGGCCGCCTGCCCGGAACCTGTCCGCAGAACGCTCGCCTCCCTCCTGCCCGAACCCATCATTTCGGAGATCCTCCTGACCACCTCC
>CAZSDE010000577.1:0-1550 GCA_964605435.1 uncultured Akkermansia sp. | reverse complement strand
ATCTTGCGGCCGTCGATGATCTTTGATTTCTCGACGGCACCGACCGCGAAACCACCTATACCATCGAAGCCGACGGCACGCTCCTCCGCACCGCCCGGGAAATCCCCCTCAAGGACGCTCCGGAACCCGTCCGCAAGGCCCTCCATCAAGCGGCAGGCACGACCGCCAAGGTCGATGATGTCGCGGAAGTCAGCTCCGGCACCGACATCACCTACCGCGCAGAACTGGAAAGCGACGGAGCCGAAGACCGGCGCATCACCGTCTCCCCCACCGGCACCGTCATCTCCCTGACGCCGGAAACCGACGACTGATTCCCATGCGGCTCCTCGTTGTCGAAGACGCTCCCAGACTGCGGCAGACCCTCGTCACCGCCCTCACCAGATCCGGCCACACCACCGACTCGGCGCCCGATGGTCAGCAGGCATGGCTCCTCCTCACGGAACATCCCTACGACGTCATCGTCCTCGACATCATGATCCCGGAACCGGATGGCCTCACCATCCTCGGGCGCCTCCGCGCAAAAGGGGACACCACCCCCGTACTCCTCCTCACCGCCCGCGATGCCGTCGAGGAACGCGTGCGCGGCCTCACCGCCGGAGCCGACGACTACCTTGTCAAACCCTTCGCCCTCGCAGAACTCGAAGCGCGGCTGCAAACCCTGCACCGCCGCCGCCACGGCATCGCCCAACCCCGCTTCCGCGCCGGACCACTCGAAATCGATACCGCTTCACGCTCCGTCTTCCGCAGCGGCCACGCCATCCCGCTCACCAGCCGCGAATACGCCCTCCTCGAACTGCTCGCCATGAAACCGGGACGCGTCTTCTCCCGCGAACAGATCGAAGCCGCCCTCTACGGCGACTCCTCCCCGCCCGCCAGCAACGCGGTCGACTCGGCCATCTGCATCCTCCGCCGCAAACTCTCCCCCGAGGGCTCAGCCAGCCTCATCCAGACCCGCCGCGGCATCGGATACTGCTTCGACCCGGCATGAAATCAATCCGACGGCAGCTCACCGTCCGGCTCTCCGCCGCCCTGCTCGCAGCAGTCGCCCTCGCCGCCGCCTCGCTCTTCTTCGCCGCCCGCCACGCCGCTCTCGCGGAATTCGACGCCACCCTCACCGCCCGCGCGGAACTCCTCGAGTCGGCCATCGAGGAAGACGACGGCCACCTCGAACTCGAATTCAACCTCCACCGGCTCGCCACATGGGAAAGCCCGGACCACCCCACCCACTATGCCGTCCACTCCGCCTCGGGCGAACTGCTCATCGCTTCCCCCCACTGGACCACCACCGGCTTCCCCCGCCCCACCCCGCCCCCCGCTTCACCCACCGTTGCCGACCTGCAGCGCGCAGACCGGAATTACCGCGTGCTTCATACCGTCTTCGATGCCGCTGACGACACAGACATGGCCTACCAGGGCCTCCAGCTCTCCATCGCCCGCGACCGCAGCGGCCTCGACGCAGCCCTCCGGAAGGCCGCATGGCTGGGAACCGCCACCGCCCTAGCCTCCCTCGCCATCCTCATCCCCCTCCTCCAGCACACCCTCAGATCCAG
>CAZSDE010000576.1:0-2642 GCA_964605435.1 uncultured Akkermansia sp. | reverse complement strand
CTGGGGAGGGCGGCCCGAATCATCAATGCAGACGTGCTGGATGCATGTTATCCTCCAGCACCGGCGGTCCTGGAAAGCCTGCAGGAACACTTGCCATGGCTGCTGAGGACTTCGCTGCGAGATCGGTTGGAAGGTCGATCCAGTGGCCTTGCAGGCGGCGCTGGCAGACAATCTGGAACTGGCAGTGATTGTGAATCCGAACAGTCCGACGGGACGATTGCTGCCGGCGGAAGTGCTCCGGGAAATCCTTGCCGGAGTGCCGGGTCGGACCCAGGTTTGGGTAGACGAAACGTAGACGGACTTCTGCGGCCCCACCCAGACCGTGGAAAGGGACGCGGCGACCTCGGCAAATGTCCTGGTCTGCAAATCGATGTCGAAGGCCTATGCCTTGAGCGGAGCGAGGGTCGCCTATCTGGCCGCCGGGCCACATCAGTTGGAGGCCTTGCGTGCAGTGACGCCGCCGTGGGTGGTGAGCCTGCCAGCGCAGGTGGCAGCGGTGCGGGCTGCTGGAGAATGGGCCGACGGCCGCCGAGGTCGTCCGGGGAAGCCGGCTCCGCGGATTGTTTCTGCGGGACGCGGGGGCCATGGGAAGCGCCATGGGTAACAGGATGCTGCGCGTCGCGGTCAAGAGTGGTGCTGACAATGCCGCGATGGTCGGGACCCTCGGGGAGGTTCTGGAGGAAGCATACGCACCGATGCTGGTCTGAGAGCGAGAGTGACAGTCAGGGCGCTCATGCGCGGGATGGGGAGTCAACTTTTCGTTAGTCCAGAGTCTTGATGAGAGTCCAGCCTGGCTGTCCAGTCCTGCTGCCGATGTCACCGAAAAAAGAAGAGAGCCTTCCCGCGAAGGAAGACTCTCTTCATGCAATGAACTCGGGCGGATGGCTGTCAGCGCTTGCGTCTGCGGACAAGGGTCATCCCGGCCGAGCCGAGGAGAATCGCCGATGCCGCACCTGCCGGCTCAGGTACTCCGGCTGCCGCCACCGTTGCGCCGAAGGAAATCCCAAGTGTCGGGAACGAACTAGCATTGTTGCTGTAGTTCGGATTATTGCCGCGGAACGTATCGAGAACCGTGAATCCATTCGTTACCGCGTACTGGTCATTGGTTGTCCCGTTGGCGTAGCCCGTGGTGCGCCCCATGCCAATGTTCTGCGACGGAGCGTAGAGAATCAGCGAGTAGGCTGTATTCGGCTGAAGAGTGTAGGCCATCAGATTCGGCGCCCCTGTTTCTGTGAGAGAAACGTCGAACCATGTCGACGATGTCTCAGGCAGTGCCAGCGCGATGGTGTCCGTCGTGTAGAGGGTCGTCCCTGCCACGGCGGAATAGGCAGTGGTGTTTGTCGTGTTGCGCAGTTCCACCTTCAGTGTCGCCGAAGCGGCAGTGACCCCTGACGAATTGAGCGAGAGCTTCAGCCAGTCGAGACTGAAAGTGCCGGAAGAACCTGTAGTGAACGCGATGCCGTAGTTGTTTGTGTAGGCTGTGCCTCCCGGCCAGTTGGCGTTGCTGCTTGGAGCGGCCTTGGGCTCGACCCATGCGATGACGGATGCAGAGGCAGAGCCCGCGAAGCTGATGGCGATGGCGAGCATGGCAATTGCTCCGCTTATGCCAGTGGTATTTATAAACATATTATTATTCAACGTGTCGATGGTGTATTTTCCGCAATGCCTGCAAATGCCAAAGAGATCAGCAGTTTTTGTCTGCACCGGGGGGCGCGGTTAAAGCACGGTCGAGCCCCCACGGCAATGAAAGACTTCTCACCAAGCCCACAAATTCGGCACCCCGGAACAGGCTGACTGCTGTGGGATTCCCGCACCCGAAGCAGGTTCATGCGATCCTACATCCCCGCCACTGACCGCGGAGCGATGCCAGCAGGCTTGTCACGGAACTGCGGTCATGGCCGGTCGGTGGCATCCACCCCGTATTCACCCCATTTCTCCTCAGCAGGCAGTGCTGGTACTGCGCCATGCGGGCCAGCGGCAGGAACAGGATTTTATCCTCGGGCCAGCCGGTTTCCGCGGCGATGGCGAACACCTGCGAGGCCAGATGGGTCGGCTCGTCGCAGGGATCGGCATCTTTCCCGGCAGTCCGGCGGGCCTCGGATGTCTCCAGCACGATGCAGGGGCGTGTGCGCAGTTGATCCCGGACCGCGGCGAGGACGGGAACGGAAGCTGGGATGTCCGCTGGTCTGTGGGCAGGGATCCACTGGACCAAGAGCGTGACGAGGGCGTCTTCGGCGACCTTGGACATGCACCTGGGCCGCCCGAGTCAACCTGCCTGCTGGATTCCTGCCCCTCAACCCGCCCGCTGCCGGAGTCCCAGCTGCGTGCGCTGCTGGACGGCCTGCGGGCTACTTGTGGGCGGAAGCAGGCTTCCGCAGGATTCGGCACGAGGAAGATATCCCCCAGCTGGCGGCCGCGCTGGCGCTCTCCATTCTGTCCGCGGCACCGGCATGCGCCGTGTCCCCGTCCTCCGCGGCGCACACCGGCGCAGAGCGACTTGCTTCTTATCCTTCAACCAAGAGAGGACCAATCTCCCCTCAGCCAGCCGCCATTGGTTTTAATGATCACAGTGACATCCCCCCGATCATCTCCCATTATCAGTCCGCCGAGAATATGCTCCGGGACACCCGGCCATTCTGGAC
>CAZSDE010000575.1:0-2654 GCA_964605435.1 uncultured Akkermansia sp. | reverse complement strand
GAATTCCTCGTCGTTGGTGCCACCCTCGCTGTTCGTCATCGTGTTCCGGTGAAACGCGGTCGCCACCAACTGGTCCTCCGTCGCCCCGGGAAGCAGATCGCCCGCCAGTTGTTCAATGGTGAACTGATCAAACGGCTGATTCGCCTTGAATGATTTCACGACCCAGTCGCGGTACGCCCAGATGGTCCGCGGAGGGTCGTCGGCGTAGCCGGCCGAATCGGCATAGCGGGCAAGGTCGAGCCATTGCCGGGCCCAGTGTTCCCCGTAGGCCGGCGACGCCAGCAACCGGTCGAGAAGGCGTTCCCATGCATCCGGATGCGGGTCGCGGACAAAGGCATCGACTTCTTCCGGCGACGGCGGCAGTCCCGTCAGATCAAGGGTCACGCGGCGGATCAGGGTGGCACGGTCGGCCTCGGGCTGCGGTTCAAGTCCCTCGCGGGCCAGTCGATCGCGCACGAAGGCATCGACGGGGTGTTCGCCCGGGCGCGGAAGCTCGCGCTGCACCGGCCGTTCGTACGACCAATGCTTAGCGTAGGATGCCCCGGCGGCAATCCAGTCGCTCACCACCTGGATTTCCGCGGCGCTCAGTTTCTTGCCCGACTCCGGCGGCGGCATGACATCGTCGGGGTCATGCGATTTCATCCTCTTGAGGATTTCGCTTTCTTCCGGTTTTCCCGGGACGATGGCCCGGCTGCCGCCGAGGTCCATGAGAGCCCCTTCCGCGGTATCAAGCCGGAGTCCGCCGCTGCCCTTTGGACCGCCTTTGCGCTCGGCTTCATCCGGTCCGTGGCAATGGAAGCAATTGTTCGCGAGCAATGGCCGCACCTGCTCGTTGAACGAAACAGTACCGGCTCCCGCCAGCGAGGTCACCAGCGGACAAAGCAGAATCGATAATTTCAGGCTCATGATCGGATTGAAAGCAGCAGGGGCACCTTGTTCCCGCCCCAGCACTTACGATCGTGCCCGTGACGTTCTTCGCACTCAATGAAATTTACCTGAACCGACGGGCTCCGCCCGGATCCGGTCCCGCCGACGATCCCCTGACTGACCGACGAGACTGACTCCCGGGAGCCCGCAGCCGCTTCGCCTATCCGCCAACGGAAACAGAAACGGAAACGGCCGTTCCCGTGCGCACGGGAACGGCCGTTTCTTTGAGGTCCTCCAGATCGGTCAGTAGCGCAGCCGGAAGAACATGCGGCCGGGTCCGGCCGTGATCACCGCGGAATTGCCGACGGTAGGTACGGTGGTCCATGTGCCGGCTGACATGTTTTCGCTCGCTTCGAGGGTGTACGGTGTTCCATTCGGGCTGACGTCCGGCCAGCTGAGCGAGATCTGATTTCCGCTGACGGAGGTCACGACGAGCGGATTGATGGCGCTTTCGGTGACCGGTGGAGGTTCCGGCTGGGGAACTCCAACGGGAATGGCGGTACCCTTCGGCCCGCCGAGCGCTGTCATTTCGTCATCGGTCATGCGGCCCGCGCGGATCTGAATGGAATCGACCCACATTTCCCGGCGTTCGTCCTGATCGCCGTCAGCAAAGAGGATCGCAGTCGGCTTGAGGGCACGGCGGTCGCCATCGAGTGCCTGACCGAAGGTCCAGTCGTCCTGCTTGACGCCGTCCACGAACTTCGTGACGACGGGCGGGCTCGCGGCGAGGTCGTACGAAACGACCATGCGGTGCCATGCACCGGCGGTGAACTGCCCGGTGCCGACGTAGCCCTGGTTCCCCTGACCGAAGTTATTCCCCTGCCAGAAGAGGTCGCCATCGTCTGTGTTGTTGAGGGAATTGATCTGGATGAGCGAAGCAGCTCCGGGCCCGGTGGTGCCCACGTAGACATCCATGATGAGGGTGTACTGATTGACGCGGGTGCCGCCGCCATTGGGCTTGATGCCGTGGTCCATGACGTAGCCGATCTGGCGGATGACATCGCCGGGCACCTTCATGATGCGGGCGTCGCGGCCATTGATGGGAGGGACGCCGAGTTCCGAACAGATCCCGAACTGCGTTCCCGTTTCCGTGAATCCGCCAGGCCCGTCGAAGTACGTGAGTGCCTTGCCGATCGAAGCGGACAGATTGCCGCGTTCAAAGTCCCATTGGCCACTGACGGTGGACTTGGGAATGACCACGGGAATCCCCTCGGCCTTTGGACTGCCCAGCAGGTACATTTCGGCATCGCTGAGCTTGCCTTCGCGGATCTGAATGGAGTTCACGAACATTTCGCGGCGTTCGTCCTGGTCGCCATCGGCGAAGAGAATCGCGGTCGGCTTGAGGGCGCGGCGGTCGCCATCGAGGGCCTGGCCGAAGGTCCAGTCGTCCTGCTTGATGCCGTCGACGAACTTCGTGACCACCGGTGGATTCGCGGCAAGGTCGTAGGCGACCGCCATGCGGTGCCATGCACCCGCCGTAAACTGGCCAGTGCCCACATAGCCCTGGTTCCCCTGACCGAAGTTATTGCCCTGCCAGAAGAGGTCGCCGTCGTCTGTGTTGTCGAGCGAATTAATCTGAATGAGCGAAGCCGCGCCGGGTCCCGTGGGGGCCACGTAGACATCCATGATGAGCGTGTACTGATTGACGCGGGTACCGCCGCCATTCGGCTTGATGCCATGGTCCATCACGTAGCCAATCTGACGGACGACGTCGCCGGGAACGCGCA
>CAZSDE010000574.1:0-2659 GCA_964605435.1 uncultured Akkermansia sp. | reverse complement strand
CGGACTCGACGACCCGGAACGCTACCAGGCAGGCATCCGCGGCCTGCTCTCAAGTTTCATCGACGTCGACCGCCAGTACATTCCAGCAGTCGAAGCGGCCCTCGGCGCGAATCTTCAGGCCGTGCTCGTCTCCAGCTCGCTCCTCGCGGAATCGATCATCGATACCCTCCGCCAGCAGCAGCTCGGCCAGGCCCTCGTGCTTCCAGAGGATCTCCTGCGCACCACAGGCGAATACCAGATGCTCACCCCGCCGGAAGGCGGCCTCGCATGGGCCGCCGATGTCGTCAATGCCCGCGACTCGGTCCGCCCCATGGTGCACCAGCTGCTCGCCAACGTCCTCATCGTCCCTGACCTGCCCACCGCCCTCCAGCTGAAACGCGAAAACCCGGAAATCGCCTTCGCCACTCTCGCAGGCGAATTCGTGAGCATCGAAGGCGTCGTCTCCGGCGGCACAGAAGCCAACCGCGCCGGATCCATGCTTCAGCGGCAGACGGAACTGAGCGACCTCGACGCGGAAGTCGCCGCCATCGAAGCGGAACTCTCCGCCGCAGAAGCCGCCCTCGCCGCCCGCCAGAACGACGCCCGCTCGTTCCGCTCGGCCCTCGACGAACACCGCGAAATCCTCCAGAGCCGACGCGTGCAGGAAAGCCAACTCCAGGGCCAACTCTCCCTCGTCGCCCGCGAAATCCAGTCGCTCGCCGCCAAACTCAATTCACTCGAATGGGAACGCGGCGAACTGGCCCGCCGCCAGGAAGCGGTCGCTCTCCGCATCGAGGACGCCCAGAACCGCCTCAGCCATGCCACCGCAGAACTCGAGGAACGGCGCGACGAAGCCGCCCACCACGAAGCCGCCCTCGAATCAGCCAGCCGCAACGAAAGCGACGCGGCCGAACTCCTCGGCGAACTCCGCACCGCCCTCGCCGTCGAACAGCGCGCCGAACAGGCCCTCCGCGAACAACGCAATCCCATGGACGCCCGCCTCCGGGAACTGAGCGACGCCATCAGCCGCCGCCAGCACGAAATCGCTTCATACCAGGAACGCATCGCCACCGCCCACGCCGAAAATGCAAGGCTCCACGAGGAAATCGCCGCCGGACGCGCCCTCACCGAGGAACTCACCGAACAAATCGAAAGCCGCTCGGAGGAAAAATCCGACCGCGCCAGCGCCCTCACGGAACGCGAGCGCCTGCTCGATTCCACCCGGCGCGAAATCCATCAGATCGCTGAACAGCGCGGCCGCGAGGAAGTCCGCATCACCCAGCTGTCTCTCCGCATGGAGAACCTTCAGAACTACGCCATGGAACGCTACCGCGTCGACCTCCTCTCCTTCGAACAGGATGTCCACGCCCTCGTCTCGTCCATCACTTCACTGAAAGCCGCCCGTTCCCGGCCCGGCCGCCGCGCCAACCCGCCCGGCCATTCATCATCCAGCGAACCGGACCCGGAAGACGAAGCCGCTGCCGAAGCTGCCCTCGCCGCCGCTTCCATGCCGGCTGCGGAAACCGGCACCGACCTCCCGGAGGACGAACCGGAATGCTACATCGCAGCACCCGACCTCGAAGCGGAAATCGACTGGAGAATTCCGTCGCCGAACTCAAGCAGCGGCTCGATGGCATGGGCCCGGTCAATCTCGATGCCATTCAGGAATTCGAGGAACTCGAGGAACGCCACAACTTCCTCCAGCGCGAGAACGACGACCTCGCCAATGCCAAGTCCGAACTCCTCGGCATCATCCAGCGCATCAACGAGGAAACCAAGAAGCGCTTCGTCGAAACCTTCATTCAGGTGCGCGATAACTTCCGCGGCACGTTCAAGGAACTCTTCGGCCAGGGCGGTCAGGCCGACCTCATCCTCGTGAGCGAAGACGATCCGCTCGAGAGCGGCATCGAAGTCATCGCCAAACCCCCTGGCAAGAAACCCACGAGCATCTCGCTCCTCTCGGGCGGCGAACGCTCCATGACCGCCGTAGCCCTCCTCTTCTCGATCTACATGGTCAAACCAAGTCCGTTCTGCATCCTCGACGAACTCGACGCCCCGCTCGACGAATCAAATATCGGTCGGTTCCTCAAGATGCTCGACAAGTTCATCGAGAAAAGCCAGTTCGTCATCGTCACCCACAACAAACGCACCATGCGCCGCGCCGACATCATGTACGGCGTCACCATGGAGGAATTCGGCGTCTCCAAACCCGTCGGCATGAAGATGAGCGGGGACGACGAAACCAGAAGGCGCCGCGCCGCCGCAGGCGACCACGAGGCCCCCATCCAGGAACTTCCCGCCGACATGCCAGCGGAATCGTCCGCAGCAGCGCCGCCGGATTCCCCAGCCGACACCGCAGAAACCGTCACCGCCGGGGCCACCGTGGAATCCGAGGCCACCACGGGGGCCTGAGCACACCGCGAGCGTAACCACGCACAGCCTGCTTCCGTCCTCCGGGCGCGGAAGCAGGCTTCGTTTTGCCCAGCCCATTCCCCCTCGCCGGAAAACTTGCCTTGTCCGGGCACTTTCCGCTAGGTTCACCCTGAAATTCCCCTCCGCCCCCACGGGCACCACCTTCCATGAGAACTCACCTCTGCCTCGCCTTCTCCCTGCTCGCCATCCCGGCCACCGCCCAGGACATGCCCCCGGAACTGCTCGTCGGCAAACTCATCGAAGCCCA
>CAZSDE010000573.1:1369-2674 GCA_964605435.1 uncultured Akkermansia sp. | reverse complement strand
AGGCCACCAGAGCGAGCGGAAAGGCCATCGCGATGCCGACCAGCCCGAGGTACCACGGAATGCCAAAGCCGATCTGCATGACCGCCACAAGGCCCAGCGTGATCGGCACCAGCCCGATCACCATCCAGCGGCCCGGCACCTCGATTTCCGCCATGGCCGCATCCTCCGCGGATGTCCCGCTGCGGCGACGGAAGGCTGCCGCAATGCTCCGCCACTGGAACGCCAGCGAGACCAGACTCGACACCACCATGAGGGCCGTGCCACCCCAGACCCCCCAGCGGAACAGCACCGTCACCGGTCCATCCGGCGTCTCCGAAACCTTGACCGCCCCATGCGCCACCAGCATCGGCCCCAGCACATAATGCAGAATCACCGTGCCCAGCAGCATGGAAAGCGACGCCCGCAGCCCCACAATCATCCCGGCCCCCAACGTCAGCAGCGACGGTTCCCATGCCAGTCCGGCGAACTTCACACCACCCACAACCGCCGGATGCGGCAGATTGACGTGCTCGATCATCCCGCTGAATTTCGTCATGGCACTGCGCGTGCCTTCGCTCAGCCAGCGTGCCGATTCCGCAAGATTGCCCAACTGACGCAGCAGAGCAAGCACCGCCCCGGCCGCCATGGCCCGCAGCAGCGCATACGCCTTGCGCGATGCCTCGGCACTGGCCGCATAAAGACTCCGCAGCGTCTCCGCCGCCGCAATCCCGCCCGGAAACGGCAGTTGTTCATGATTGATCATCTGACGCTTCATCGGAATCGCCAGAAAGACCCCGAGACAGGCCGTCAGAAACACAAAGGCCGTCATGAGCGGCCATGGCATGTGCTTCCCTCCATTCACCATGAGCAGGGCCGCACAGGCACTGCCGACCACCGATCCCGTACTGTAGCCCGCCGCAGAGGCTGTCGACTGCATGCAGTTGTTCTCCAGCAGGCTCATCGGCGTTAGCTTGCCGCCCGTGAGCGCCCGCAGCCCATTCCAGATGGCCCACGACATCACACAGGCCGTGATGGCCACCCCGAACGCCCAGCCCAGCCGCAGCGTCGTGTACAGATTCGACAGCGAAAGAAACGCCCCCAGCAACCCACCCATGAGGACCGCCCGCAGCGTCAGCTGCTTCTGCTGATGCCCCTGATACGCATTCCGGAACCACCAGAGATCCTTCTCCTCAGGCGAAGCATCTGGCCCCGGCGCTGGCACCGGCACACTGGCAGAATCGGATCGGTCGGAAGTCATGGCGTCAGGTGTATAAAAAAGCGGGTTCCACGCCTTTGAAGCGTGAAACCCGTCATTGTGCAATCTTT
>CAZSDE010000573.1:0-1344 GCA_964605435.1 uncultured Akkermansia sp. | reverse complement strand
AAGCCACGCCAGTCACCGCGATCCGGCGGTTGGGTGACCTCCTGCTGCTGTTCGGCCGTCAGACCGCTCGTAGCCAGCCATGCGGCTGCTTCCTGCGGATTGGTGCGCATGTAATTGCGGCCGACATCAATGAGAGTATCGGTGCGGAGTTCCGGGTCCTGAATGACGCCTGCCCAGACAGCGGCGTCCTGCGGAGCTTCGCGGGCAATGTTGCGGGCAATCTGCTGCGCCCCGGCATCCTTGTTGGCTCCGGCCGGCAGCGAATTGACGAACTTGCTGGCTGCTTCCGCGTCCTTGCCGTCGTCCTTGCGCATCCATTCGCCCACGACTTCGCCGTACGCCCGGGCCTGCGCCTGCCCCTGCAGCCCGGAAGCAAACTCGATGCCCTTCTGAGGGTCCTGACGTCCGAGACTCTCGGCAACATTGCCCACCGCATTGAGCGCATACTGCTCGCCCTGATGCGCCTTCACGAATTCCGCCGCCTTGGCCGGATCCGACCGCATCATCTGGTCCGCCACCGTATCAAAGGCCCCGCGCTTCATGGTCGGATCAGCGATCGATCCAATCCATTCGGAAGCCTTCTCGGTGCCACCAGTACGGATCATTTCGCGGGCAATCGTTTCCGCGGCACGGGCGCGCTCACCTTCGTCCTTCATGGCACCCGCATACTTCATGGCTCCTTCGACATCGCTCTTGGCCATGCCGTTGACGATGGCCATCGACATGAATTCCTTGCCGCCGCCTTCGAATTCATCAAGCCACTTCATGGCCGCCTGGGGATCCTTGGTGGCCCATGCCGCAAGCACCGCAGGCTGCGCAAAGCGCGATCCCCGGTCGCCATCAGCGCCGAGCGTCTTCATGGCCGCTTCCGGATCCACCGACCCCCACGCATGCGCAAGCATCGGCATGTAGCGCATCGATTCCCAGCCACCCACATTCTCGCGGAGCATGGCAAGGGCAGAGGGAGCGTTCTCGGGAGTAAGTGCCTCCATGAGGCGCGCAAACATCATCTGGCTCTTCACCGGATTGTTCTCACGCACCGCTTCGGCAATCGCCTCCTTCATGACATCGGCCGACAGCGGTTTCCCGGTATCCAGTCCGTAGCGCTTGAAGAAGTCGATGACCCCCGGATCCGAAGACGCCAGCCTGGTGGCATCCTTCACCGTGGAAACACCGCCCGGCCCCGTTGTCACCGGGGCCGCCGCCAGATTGCGGGCGCGTCCAGCCGATCCATCGGCCGAGCCACCGGAATTCATCTTCATGCCCCCGTAGAAGGCACCTGCGGCCACTCCGGCCCAGATCAGATTGAGTGCGAGCGATGATTTCATGGCTTTGCAGGCTGGG
>CAZSDE010000572.1:1313-2678 GCA_964605435.1 uncultured Akkermansia sp. | reverse complement strand
GCCCAGCACCCCGATACCTTCCAGTGGTTCCCCCAGCTCGCCACCCAATGGGCCTTCGCCCCGGATGGCCGCACCGTCTACTTCCGCCTCGACCCCGAGGCACGCTTCAGCGACGGCGTCCCCGTCCGCGCCGACGACTACTTCTTCTGCTTCTACTTCATGCGGTGCGACTACACCGCAGACCTCTGGTACCAGGATTTCTACACCAATAAATTCTCGTCCATCACCCGCTTCGACGACCTCACCATCGCCATCACCCTCCCGGAAAAGAAACCAGACCTTCTCTACCGCGCTGTCTCGGTCCGCCCAGTCCCCACCCACTTCTACCAGGACCTCGCCGACGACTGGGTGTCCCATTACCAATGGCAGTTCGAACCCACCACCGGTGCCTACGAAGTCCGACCCGAAAACATCGACAAGGGACGCTCCATCACCCTCACCAAAGTACCCAACTGGTGGGCCGCCAGCCTCCGCCACCACCGCTACCGCTACAACGTCGACCGCATCTCGGTCCGCGTCATCCGCGACCAGGGCAAGGCCTTCGAACTCTTCCGCAAAGGCGAAATCGACATCTTCTCCATGCGGCTCGCCGACTACTGGTACCGCAAACTCCCGGATTCCGACGAACGCGTCGCCTCTGGCTGCATCCACAAGGCCACCTTCTATAACGAAATCCCCCGGCCCTCATGGGCAATCCTCATCAACCGCTCCCGCCCCCTCCTCGACAATAAGGACATCCGCCAGGGTATCCAGTCCGCTCTCAACTGGGACCTCGCCATCCGCGAAATGTTCCGTGGCGACGCCGAACGCATGCAGACTCCCTGCGATGGCTATTCCCAGGTCCTTTTCCCCGGCATCGCCGCCCGCCCCTTCAGCATCAAGGACGCCGAAGCCTGCTTCGCCCGCGCGGGCTTCACGTCCCGCGGCAACGACGGCGTCCTCGTCAACAGCAGCGGGCAACGCCTCTCGTTCACCCTCACCACCGGCTACAAACCCTACACCGACCTCTTCGTCATCCTCAAGAACGAAGCCCTCAAAGCCGGCCTCGGCCTCAATCTCGAAATCATCGAAATGACGGCCGCATGGAAGAAAATGGACGAGAAGAAACACGACCTCGGCTTCGGAGCCAAGAACGTCTCGGTCGAAATGTACCCGCGCTTCTGGGAAACCTTCCACGGTGCCAATGCCTACAAGGAAGACGGTTCCATCAAAACCGACACCAACAACGAAACCCAGACCAGCATCCCGGAACTCGATACGCTCATCTCCGCCTACGACAAGGCGGAAACCATGGAGGAAATCGTCCGCCTCGCCCGCGAAATCGTCGCCATCCTCCACGACGACGCCGCCTTCATCCCAGCCTTC
>CAZSDE010000572.1:0-1303 GCA_964605435.1 uncultured Akkermansia sp. | reverse complement strand
CGTTCAGCCATACTACCGCGTCGCCCACTGGCGCTGGCTCCGCTGGCCGGAAGGATTCAATGTCCGCTCCAGCCGCGACTGGGAGGAATTCCACCTCTTCTGGGTCGATACCGCCCTGAAGGAGGAAACCCGCCGCGCCCTCGCCAGCGGTTCCCCCGCCTTCCCTCCCTCGGTCCGCTCGTTCGAACAGTTCCGCCGCCCCACGGCCACCCCATGAACCGCGACCCTCTGCTCTTCCACACGGACGATGGCTTCGTCACCGCCGTCGATGACATCTCCTTCGACGTCCCACGCGGCCGCATCACCGGCCTCGTCGGCGAATCAGGCTGCGGCAAAAGCGTGACGGCCATGTCCATCATGCGCCTCCTCCCCCACCCCTCGGGCGTCATCACCGGCGGTTCCATCCTCCTCGAAAACGAAAACCTCGCCACCGCCCCGGAGGAACGGCTCTGGTCTCTCCGCGGCCGCCGCATGGGCATGATCTTCCAGGAACCCATGACGGCCCTCAACCCGGTCCAGACCATCGGCCGCCAACTCAGCGAGGTCTTCCTCCTCCACGAAAAATGCCCGCCCAGCGAGGCGCGCGACCGCTCCATCGAAGTCCTCCGCCGCGTCCGCATCCCCTCCCCCGAAGTCCGCTACTCGGAATACCCCCACCAGCTCAGCGGCGGCATGCGCCAGCGCGTCGTCATCGCCCTCGCCCTCGCCCTCAAACCTGCCCTGCTCATCGCAGACGAACCCACCACCGCCCTCGACGTCACCGTTCAGGCCCAGATCCTCGACCTCATCCGCGAAATCCAGGCGGAAAGCGGCATGGCCGTCCTCCTCATCACTCACGACCTCGGGGTCATCGCCGAAATGTGCCAGGAAGTCGTCGTCATGTACGGCGGCCGCATCGCAGAACGCGCCCCCGCCACCACCCTCTTCGCCTACCCACGCCACGCCTACACCAAAGGCCTCCTCGCCAGCATCCCGCGACTCGACAGCATTCCAGGCTCACGGCTCCCCACCATCGAAGGATCCGTCCCACCGCTCGCCCTCATGCCCCAAGGCTGCCGCTTCTGCGCCCGCAATACCTCGGCCCCAGGGCTCCCCCTGTCGGATATCAGGCCCGATTACAAAATGGTCGCCCCGGACCACTGGATCGAAACCTGCCCACGCTGCGCCCCGGACCTCTGAAATTCCCCAGGAAGCCCGACTCGCCGCCTCCACCACAGGTGCCCACCCAGCCCGCTCAGCCGCCCGTCAGCGAAAACCGTCCCTGACGCTCGCTCACCTTCACCCCATTGCGCTGAATCTCCTC
>CAZSDE010000571.1:0-2679 GCA_964605435.1 uncultured Akkermansia sp. | reverse complement strand
TTGAGGTTCTGTCCCCGGACAATGGCCGGAGCTGCGAGGGCAGCGGCGGAAGTGCGGAGAAAGTGGCGGCGGGAAAGCGCGCGTCCAGAGGAATCGGCAGAGATCATATCGCCATCATGGACATTCCGTGGCCCGGCGGGCAATTACTTTTCCATCCGCATGAACGCTCCGGCAGGGCCCTGTGGCCGCGGCAGGCGGTCTGTGCATTTGTCCGGCATCGTTCTCCTCCGGACAGCTCTCGGGTCGGCATCCGGGGAAATCGCTCTGTGGCGGCGATTGCGGGAGAAAATGCCCGCTTGCGGAAACCCGCCGACGGAGATAGCTGACCACATGCGAGGGGGCGCACCGGTTTCGACTGGTAATCGGAAGCTCAGGCAGCATGCCGCGGATGATTCGTTGGCCGCGTTAACAATCGGATCAAAACAAACAAACGCAAACTCCAACGAGCTTGCCCTCGCTGCTTAATTGACAGCGACAGCCGTCGTAGAATGTCTGCTACTACGATCGCTGACTACCAGCAGGCTGGCCGCCGAGCCGGGTATCCGGGCTAGGTGGTGAGATTCAACAGGGTGACCGGGCAGGGAGATTCCGCCAGAGGAAGCTTCCGGTCCTAAATCAAAGTTCTGGCTAAGCATGTAGAAACCTGCGCAGAAGGTCATCAGGACACGGGTTCAATTCCCGTCGCCTCCACCACTCCACCAGAGTGAGCCCCTCGGGGCCGGGGAAATGAAGGGTAAGTCAAGGGACGGGGAACGAAGGGATCCGGCCTGTGGAATGTCACCGGCTGGAACCGATGGGAGGATCCGGCGGAAATTGCAGCCGTGGGACTGCGGGGAGTCCGTTGAGATCCCCGGGCGCTGGAACCGGCGGCGGGGTTGGCCTGCCGGCGATTGCTGGTTCAGGAATATGTCCGGCCGCGCCAGCCGACGGGGCGGTTGAGGAGTTTGCGGAAGAGGCCTTCCCATTGGATGACGAGGAGGGCGAGGATGCCGAGCGGGTGGAGGAGAACCGAGAGCCATGGCTGGCGGAAGCGGATGGCGGCGGCGGCGCGGGCGAGGAAGGAGAGGAGGAGGGCCCATGCGGCGAGGAAGGCGACCGCTGGCAGGTGGGCGTGGGTGGTGCGGAGAATGGCTGGAACGACCTGGCCGAGGCCGAGGAGGATGGTGACGGGGACGATGAGGCGGGGGGAGCCGAGGCCTTCCGCGGCATTCTTGACGAAGCCCCGCCAGACATCGCCGGCGCGTTCGTACATGCGGCAGGTAGCGAGGCTGGTGGCATCGAAAAGGTCGGTATGGTGGCCGGCCGTGCGGAAATTCCGGGCGAGAGCCATGCCATCGTGGATGGCACCGGCGACGGCGGCGTGACCGCCCGTGGCGAGGTAGGTTTCCCGGTGGGCGAGCATGAGTTGGCCGACGGCCGCGGTGGCGGCGGGATCGGTGGAGTCGCGCATGCGGCGGAAGGGGAGGAAGCCGAGCAGGACGAAGTGGATGAGCGGGATGATGAGGGTTTCGGCGAATCCGCGGGTGATCTGGCGGGGAACGCCACTGGTGAGCATGGCCTTTCCATGGGTGAGGCTCGCAATGCGGCGGAGAGCGCCGGGTAGGAGTCGGACATCGGCATCCATGAAGAGAATCCATGGGGCCGTGGCATGCCGAGCGAGTTGGTCGAGTGCGTGATTCTTGCCGCACCATCCGGCGGGGAGCTGGGCACCCTGAATCAGCTGGACGCGGGGGTCTCCGATGGCGCGGACAGCTTCGGCGGTGCCATCGGTCGAGTGGTCATCGAGGATGGTGAGGGAGAAGTCCGGGTAATCCTGGGTGAGGACTGATGCTGCGGCGGCCTGGATATTGGCGGCTTCGTTGCGGGCCGGGATGAGGATGGCGAGGGTCGGGAAGGGCGCGGTGGACGGCTCCGGGGTCCGGTAAAGCCGGAGGTTGCGCAGGAACACGAGGCACGGGATGAGCGCGCAGACGAGGCAGGCGGCGGCCAGCAGCGGCATGACAGGGAGGCGCGGATCAGCTGCGGCGGGGGGCGGTGCGTTTGCGGGCCGGGTAGCGGCGTGGTTTGGCGCCTCCGGTGGCATCGCCCTCCGCCTTCGGTTCGCGTTCCGGGAATTCCCAGCCGAGCATCATTTTGCCATCCGTCTGGCAGACGAGGTGGGCGCTGAAGGGTCGGCCCTTCTTCGAGATGAACTTGTCGATGAGTCCGGTGCGGCCTTCCGTGAAGAAGCGGAGGGCTTCCTCGCGCGGGATCTGGAACTGGCAGAGTTCCTTGGAGAGGCGGGCCTTTGGTTTGCAGAGATTATCGCCCCGGAGGACCGATTCGCAGGCGTAGGACGTTTCCGTTTCGTAGATGTCCGCCTTGCGGCCTGCCTTGGCGCAGATGGGGCACGGGCAGAGAATGCGTGACGCGTCGCCGAGGGCTTCGGCCTCCTTTTCCTGGGCTTCCGACTTCTGGAAGACGAAGCCGACTTTGTGATCGGCGTCGAGCTGGAGACCGGCATTGAATTCCTGGCCGAATTTGTTACGGAAGCCTTCGAGTGGTCCCACGAATTTCGTGCTGAGGAGGGTAGCGGCTTCCGGTTCGGTCAGGAAGCGTCCTGCGATGGTTTTGGGGAGCTTGAAGGTGCAGCCGGGGGCGCGGCACTGGAAGAAGCGGTCGGTCTGGCGCAGTTCTTTG
>CAZSDE010000570.1:0-2680 GCA_964605435.1 uncultured Akkermansia sp. | reverse complement strand
GGACTGGGAAATGCGTCCTTTTGCTCTGCCGATTCTGGCGGCGGGGGCACCTCTTTGATTTTCTGATTCTGATTTCCCTCTGCCTATGGAACCCGCCCCCCTTTTTGATGCCCTTGGCTCCATGCGATCGCTGGTGGCCACGGAGATCTTCTATTCCCTGTGCATTGCCTTCGTGCTCGCCATGGTGCTCGCGAACATCTACCGGTGGACGCACCAGGGCTTCAGTTATCAGCGCAGCTTCATCCAGACCATCGTGCTGGCCTGCATTGCGGTCTGCATCATGATCATGGCGATCGGAAACAACATGGCGCGCGGGCTGGGCATTCTGGGTGCGATGGCCTTTGTGCGTTTCCGGACGCCCATCCGGGACCCGCGGGACGTCATTTTCATCTTTGCGGCTCTGGCGATCGGGATTTCCTGCGGGGCGCAGGTCTTCATGGTGGCGGTGGTGGGGACTCTGTTCTTCGGGTTCACGGCTTTCTTCCTTTCGTGGTCGCCGTTCGCGAGCCGTCGGGAATTCGAAGGTCTGCTGCGCTTCATGCTGCCGTCTGAAAGCAAGGCGGCGCAGGTGCTTCCGGAAATCTTCTCGCAGTACTGCACGAGCACGGAACTCATCGCCACACGGGAAGCCATTCAGGGCGAGGTACTGGAGTATGCCTATCAGATCCGCCTGATCGATCCGTCGTACAAGGTGGACCTTGTGGATTCGATCGCGAAGCTGCCGGATGCGAGCGAGGTCAGTCTGGTGATGCAGCGGACGACTGTGGAGATCTGAGTCCTTTCTACCCTTTGCCGACATGAGCGAGTTTCATCCCAACCGCCAGAAGATGGTGCGCACGAAGCCCGGGCTGACGAGGCGCCGGATCATTGAAATGTGGCCGCTGCTGGTTTGGGCGGCCGTGCTTTACGCGGGCTGGCACATGTACCGTGGTGGCGTGGTCTTCGCGCGCATGAACGGAGCGGTCGATGTCTACCAGGAGAACATCACGCCCAGCGAAGATGGCAGGCTCCTTGATATCAAGGTGCAGCGCGGTCAGAAGGTCGAACCGGGCACAGTGGTGGCCGTCATGGACCCCGCTCCCTACAAGATGGAACTCGAAGGCTTGCGCCGGGAAGTGCTCGCCGACCGCGTCAAGGACATCCGGGAATACGATCAGGAAATCCTGAAACTGGAATCCGAACTGCGGGAAATCGACGTGGCGGCTGCCGAGGACGGGGCCACCATGAAGCAGCTGGAAGCATTCGTGAACGATTACGATGTCCGCATGAAGGCGAGTTCCGATCCGGTGTTCCGGAGGCTTGCGGATCAGACAGCGGAGGAAAAGCGACTGGAACTGGCGCAGGCCCGCGCGCGGACGACGGTCAACGTGGCCAACCGGGCCCAGGTGGAAGATTCTGTGAACCGGGCCAAAGGGGTACGGGAACAACTTCAGAAAGAAGCCGACGTCGTGGCCAAGGCGAATCTGGAATCGGACGACCTGCTCAAGACAGGTGCCCTGCGCGAGGATGAACAGCAGCGTTTCATTGAACTGACCACCATGATCGGTCTGTGCGAGCTGAAGACAACAAAGGGCGGCATCATTGACCGGGTTGTGAAGGAAAAGGGCGAGTACGTGAAGGCGGGCGATGGCGTGCTGAAGGTCGTCGGCGAGCCTGAGCACATAGTCTGCTTCCTGCCGCAGGACCAGTCGGATGACCTGAAGGTTGGCCAGAAGGTCTGGGTGGTGGCCACATCTGACAAAACCAAGATCTTTGAATCGACGGTGGAAGGCATTTCGCCGCGCATCAACAACCTGCCGGATTCGTCGAGTCCTCTGCCGAACCGGCGCGTGCACGGGCGGGATGTGATCATTCACTATCCTCCGCTGGCGCTGCCGACGGCGACGGATTCCGCCTACAAGCTGCTTTCCGGTCAGACGGTGATCATTCATACATCCAAGCCGGGGCAGGTGCCGCTGCTGGACCGGATTTTCCCGAATGACGACAACGAGAAGACTCTCTGATCTGCTGAAGGCGGCGGTTCTGGCGCTGGCGGCCGTGACTCTGCCATCGTGCGCTGCTGTGGGAAAAGACCGGACGACCACGGCGCGGTCGGAGGCGGTGCGTCCGGCGGCGGGACCTCGCCCTGCTGGAAAGACGGTGAAAGGTGCCGGGGAGGGCATTGCGTCAATCTATACGGACCGGCGGACAGCGAGCGGGGAACGGTTTTCGGCTTCCGCGCTGGCGGCGGCGCACCGCACGATGCCCTTCGGGAGCCGGGTGCGGGTGACGAATCTGAAGAATGGGCGGACGGTCGTGGTTCGCATCAACGACCGGGGACCGTACACCCGGGGAAGGATCATTGATCTGACACCGGCGGCCGCGGAAAGGATCGGGCTGACGCGCCGGCAGGGGATCACGAAGGTCCGGGTGGAACCGCTGGAGAGTTGACGAAAGAAATGCTTTCCGCGGGGATGGCTCCAGGCTAGATGGGGGTTTGGTGAAGATTGATCCTCATGAACTGCCGCACCTTGTGGTGGGAACCTGCATGGAAGTGCACCGGGCGCTGGGGCCGGGGCTGCCAGCGGTTGTCTACAGCGATTGTCTGGCGGTGGAATTCCGCATGCGGGAAATGGTGTTCCGGAGGAATGTGGCCTTGCCCTTCCGGTACAAGGGGACCCTCATGGAGCCGGGGATACCG
>CAZSDE010000569.1:825-2682 GCA_964605435.1 uncultured Akkermansia sp. | reverse complement strand
TACGGGTGGTGAAATTCCGGCCCGGTCGTCTGGAGCGCTGCTGGGTGGGGAATGTGTTTGCGGTGGGCAATGCGGCTGGTTTTGTGGAACCGCTCGAGGCCACGGCGATTGCGGCGATCTGTGACATGACGAAGATGCTGAGTCTGGCGCTGCGGCAGAGTGGTGGGGTGCCGGGGCCGGAACTGAAGGCGTCGTGCAACCGGCTCTTTGCGAGGATGTGGGATGAGATCCGTGATTTTCTGTCGGTGCACTATCGGTTCAATGGGAGGCGGGACACGGCATTCTGGCGTGAGTGCCGGGAGCGGGTGGCGTTGCATGGGGCTGAGCGCATTGTCTCATTCTACCGGGAGAACGGGCCGAGTTCGCTGATGGAGATCGAGCTGCTGCCGGCGGAGACGAGTGGATTTCAGCTGGAAGGGTATTACACGCTGCTGCTTGGGCAGAGGGTACCGCATGCGAAGATCCGGAAGATGCCTGAGAATGCCGTGTGGCAGAATCACCGGAGGGCGTGCCGCGCAGCCGCGCGGGGAGGACTGACCGTCCGGGAGGCCAGCGAGATCATCCGGAGCGGGCGGTGGACGTGGCGGCCCGGGTTCTACGATCGGGGAGGCTGAGTCCGATGGGCGGGTGCCATCATCGCGGAGCGCTGAAACGCTCGACAAGCGGGCGGGAGGCAGAGTAGGGGAAGGTTCATGTCATTTGCTACCCGACGAAACTTCATGAAGACTGCCCTTACTGCCGCTGCGGCGGTTCCTGTTGCTGCTGGAGCTGCCGAGGAAACGAATCCGCGGATTCCGCTGCGGCTGGGGTTTGACAATTTTTCGATCCGGGCGCTGGGATGGAAGGCCGGTGCGGTCCTTGACTATGCGGCGAAGCAGAAGGTTGATGCGCTGCTGCTGTCCGATCTTGATGTGTACGAGAGCCATGAGGAAGGGTACCTTCGGGATCTGGGGAAGCGGGCGAAGGATCTGGGGATTGCTCTGTATGCGGGGACGGGCGGGATTTGTCCGAGTGCGGTCCGGTTTGACCGGAAGTGGGGAACTGCGGAAGAACATCTGCGGCTGACGCTGCGGGTGGCATCGCTCGTGGGGTCGCCGGTGGCCCGCTGCTACCAGGGATTTGCGGACGACCGCCGCAGCGAAGGGGGAATTTATGCCCGCATGAAGGACACCGTTGCCGTGCTCAAAGCGGTGCGCAGCGAAGCCCTCGACCGGGGCGTGAAGATCGGGATCGAGAATCATGCGGGAGACATGCAGGCTTGGGAACTGCTTGGTCTCATTGATGAAGCCGGGCGGGATTTCACGGGGTGCACCATTGACAGTGGCAATGCCACCTGGACTCTTGAGGATCCGATGCAGAATCTGGAGATTCTCGGTCCGGTGACCGTGTGCAGCGGGATCCGCGACAGCATGATCTGGGAAGATGCCGAGGGATGTCAGGTGCAGTGGATGGCAATGGGCGAAGGACTCATGGATGGGCGGGCGTATGCTCGGCGCTTTGCGGAACTGGCTCCGCAGGCCCCCTTCATTCTCGAGATCATCAGCGGGTTTGCGCGTGGATCAGGGTATCTCAAACCGGAGTTCTGGTCGGGGTATGAAAAGATCCGTCCGGCGGAATTCGCGCGGTTTCTGGCGATGGCGAAGCGCGGGAAAGCGGTGCCTCCCTTCCGGGCTGAAGGAGACCGCCGCAAAGCCGAGCAGGAATATCAATTGGCCGAACTCGAGCGTTCGCTGCGCTACTGCCGGGAAGTGCTCAACATCCGTCCGGCCTGAGTTCCTGCCGAGAAGGGGGCGGCGGCTGTGCTCTTGGCGGCGTCCGGGGGTTCACCGCAGAGCACCCGTCCCGAGGGGGCAGCGA
>CAZSDE010000569.1:0-815 GCA_964605435.1 uncultured Akkermansia sp. | reverse complement strand
ATTCCGCTTTGATGGTGACGTCGTCGAAGGCGATGGGGAGTTCGCTGTAGGGTGTGCCCCAGAGCGAAGCCTTTCCCTGGGCCGGTGGTTCCTTGGTGGTTGCGGTGATGGATGGCTGTTCCGGTCGATCCTGTCCGGCGGCCCAGACGCGGCCTTCGATGGTACTGCCGCCGTCCTTGTCCGGGCGGATGGAGAATTCGAGCCATGTCCACGAGCCACTGGTCCATTGGTACGGGGCGGCGGCGATGGCCTCCTCCTTGTCCGTGGAGATGACGATTTCGATCTGTCTGGTCGCGGGGACGACGCGGAGGCGTGGGCCGCTGACGCCGTGGAGACCGACGCCGAAGCGTGGCTGGGTACGGCGTTTGCCGGTGGCCTTGATGCGGGCCGTGACGGTGGCGGATCCCTTGATGGATTTACCAAGGAGGAGGCCGCCATCGACGATGGGCTGTCCGGCGAGTTCGAGGAATCTGCCGTCGTTGTCACCGGCGATGGAGAATTTCGCTTCCTGATCCGTGGAGAGGAAGGATTCGGGAATTTCGCCGCTGGAGAGGTCATCGAATGCGATGACGACGGGGGCGGGCGGTGCGGGAGCGGGGGAATCGTCTGCCGTAGCCGGAACGAGGAAGACGGGCAGGCAGAGGGAGAGCAGCAGCTTATTCATGGCGGAGAGCATCGACGAGGCGGCGGGAGAGAGCAAGCCGGGCAGCAGACCAGCAGAAGAGGAGGCCGCCGCCGAGCAGGGCGAGCAGCAACGAAGCCAGCAGACGGATGGGCAGACCGTGGGATCCCGCCAGCTTCAGATTCGGCCAGAC
>CAZSDE010000568.1:0-2684 GCA_964605435.1 uncultured Akkermansia sp. | reverse complement strand
ACGGCCCTTCCGATCATTGAAACGCAAGCCGGTGACGTTTCGGCGTACATTCCGACAAACGTGATTTCGATCACCGACGGCCAGATCTTCCTTGAAACCGACCTCTTCTATCAGGGGATCCGCCCGGCCATTTCGGTAGGTCTCTCGGTTTCCCGGGTCGGATCGGCCGCGCAGACGAAGGCGATCAAGAAGGTGGCCGGTACGACTAAGCTTGATCTTGCTCAGTTCCGCGAACTGGCGGCTTTTGCGCAATTCGGATCGGACCTCGACGCCGCCACGAAGGCGAAACTCGACCGCGGTGGCCGCATTGTGGAACTCTTCAAGCAGCAGCAGTACCAACCGAAGAGCCTCCCCCTCATGGTGGCCTCGCTGTATTCGATGCAGAAGGGGTACTTCGATGACGTGCCGGTCGACCGCATCCGTGAATGCCAGGCGAAACTCGAGGAATTCCTGACCACCCGGAAAGAATCCCTCCTGCAGAAAATCTACGACGAGAAGTCGCTCGAAAACACCGAGGCTGACCTCAAGCAGGCCATCGAAGACTTCAAGAGTTCCTGGAAATGATCCCGGTCACTGCGGCCGGATCCCGGATCAGCAGCCTCCCGGGGCTGCCGACCTCCGGGAAATGACCGCAGTCCCCGCCGGATCCTAAGCCCATCCCATTCCCATGCCCTCCACGAGAGACATCCGCCGCCGCATCAAGTCGGTCAAGAACACCGCCCAGATCACCAAGGCGATGCAGCTGGTCGCGGCTGCCAAGATGAAGAAGGCGCAGGACGCCGCCACCAATGGCCGTCCTTACGCCGACCTCATGAACAAGGTGCTGGTGAGTCTCAAGGACGGTGCCGAGGAAGGATCCCATCCCTTCTTCAGCGAAGGGAAGGGAAGCAAGGAACTCATCGTGGTCATTTCCACGGACAAGGGCCTCTGCGGCGCGCTCAATACAAACCTCGTCAAGAAGGTCATCTCCACAATCACCACCGAAGACGCGGATTATGTGACGATTGGCCGCAAGGGAGCCCAGCAATTGGCCCGTCTGCGCCGCCATCTCCTCGCGGATTTCCATATCAAGGATCCAGCGCGCTTCGCGGAACTGCGTTCGGTCGGCAATTTTGTCCAGCAGAAGTTCCTCACGGGTGATTACCGCTGCGTGCGCGTCGCCTTCACGAACTTCGTGAATACGGTGACCACGATTCCTTCGGTGGAGCAACTGCTGCCGGTGGATCCGGTCACGCTCGGTGGGAAGCGTTCCTTCGAAGGGGGATCGGGCATGGGTGAAATCAAGGATGCTGTCGCTCAGGGCGCTCCGGATTACGCTTTCGAGCCATCGGTGAAGGAGGTGTTTGCTGCGGTCCTCCCTCAGTACGTGAACAACACGCTCTTCCAGATGCTTCTCGAAGCCCGCGCTTCGGAACATTCCAGCCGGATGGTGGCCATGAAGAATGCCACGGACAATGCCAAGCAGCTCATCAAGGACCTCACCCTCGAATACAACAAGGTCCGTCAGGCTGCCATCACCAACGAACTGCTCGAAATCACCACGGCCAAGATGGCCCTCGAATAATCTCATTCCCAGTTTTTCAGAAATCTCAAATCTCCACGCCCCATGAGCAACATCGGCAAAATCGTTCAAATCATCGGCCCGGTCGTCGACGTCGACTTCTCCGCAACCGGCAAGCTCCCCGCCATCTACAATGCCGTGGAAATCAGTTACGAAGTCAATGGCAAGGCCACGCGCCTCGTCTGCGAAGTGCAGCAGCACCTCGGGGACGGCTGGGTGCGCGCCGTGGCCATGAGCGGTACGGAAGGTCTCAAGCGTGGCATGCCTGCCACCGATACCGGGGCTCCCATTACGGTTCCCGTGGGCGAAAACGTGCTCGGCCGGATCTTCAATGTGACGGGTGACCCGGTGGATGACCAACCGGCTCCGAAAACCGAGAAGCGCTACCCGATTCACCGGGCGGCCCCCAAGCTGGTCGACCAGAATCCTTCCGCTCAGATCCTCGAAACGGGCATCAAGGTGATCGACCTGATCTGTCCCTTCACGAAGGGTGGCAAGGTGGGTGCGTTCGGTGGTGCGGGCGTCGGCAAGACGGTCGTCATCATGGAACTGATCAACAACATCGCCAAGGCGCACGGGGGATACTCGGTGTTCGCCGGGGTGGGTGAGCGGACCCGGGAAGGAAATGACCTCTACTGGGAAATGATCGAATCCGGAGTCATCGCGACTGAGCGCGACGAGAAGGGTCATCCGAAGAAGGATGCTTCGGGTCGTCCGGTGCTCGCCGAGGGTTCGAAGGTGGCGCTGATCTACGGTCAGATGAACGAACCCCCCGGAGCGCGTCTCCGCGTGGCCCTTTCCGCCCTCTCCATGGCGGAGTACTTCCGCGATGAGAAGAATCAGGACGTGCTCATGTTCGTGGACAACGTCTTCCGCTTCTCGCAGGCGGGATCGGAAGTTTCCGCGCTCCTCGGACGGACGCCGTCAGCCGTCGGTTACCAGCCGACTCTCGCTGCGGAAATGGGTGCCATGCAGGAACGGATTACTTCGACCAAGACGGGATCCATCACGTCCTTCCAAGCGGTCTACGTTCCGGCGGACGACCTTACGGATCCGGCTCCGGCCAATACCTTTGCTCACCTCGATTCCACGGTCGTGCTGGAACGCTCGCTCGCGGAACTCG
>CAZSDE010000567.1:0-2687 GCA_964605435.1 uncultured Akkermansia sp. | reverse complement strand
GCGGGTCTTGAGGTGGGGATGCTGTCGTTGGCGGCGGTGCTGGCGATGGTGCCGGTGGGGGTGCGGGGTGCGGATCTGGTGTGGGATGGCAGTGATGACGGTCTCTGGGTGACGCCATCGAACTGGGATGGCAATGCGGTCCCGACCTCGGCGGACAACGTTTTTCTTCCTGCACCTGCTCCGGTCAATAATACGATCGCGCTGCCTTCGGGTGCGGTGGGTAATGAGATGACTGTGGATGGCAGCTACACGCTGTCGGGTGGGGACCTGACGCTGAGCCAGCGGCTTTGGATTGCCCCGACGGCAGGCGGGACAGTATCACTGACCGGCAGCACGACGCTGACGGCTCCGAGTGTGACCGTTGGGGTCGATGATGCCAGTGCTCTCGGGGTGCTGGCGGTGGGCTCTGGGAGCACGCTGGCGGTTTCCGGGAATCTTGGCCTTGGCTACGGTGGTCTCCAGCACGTGCTGAGCGTTGACGGAACCGTGACAGCGGGCAGCCTCACGGTCGGTGGCATTACGGCTGGAGTGAAGAACAATGCTTTCACGATTGGTGCTTCTGGCAGCCTGACGTCTACCGGGACTCTCATGCTGGGATATGCCGACAGCAATAACTCCGGCACCGTGGCGGGTACCCTGAACACGGGAGCGACCCAGCTTGGAAATCTCGTTGGATCCGGCACCAACTCGCTCACGATTTCACCGGGAGGGACATTCACGGCCACCGACACGATCATCGTCGGTTTGGCTGGTTCGGGCAATCAACTGATCAATGAGGGCGGCACGATTTCCATGACCACGGCGGGCAAGGACTTCGTGTTAGGGCACAATGCCGGGGCCAACTTCAACGTGGGGGCTGTTGATTCCGGCGGTTCGCTGTCGGTGAACGGGGGTTTCTATGTCGGGAAGGGCGGCGGTGGCAACGCCTTCTACGTTGGCAGCCCGGCGAATCCGGCCAGCACAGGCACCCTGACCAGTACGGTGGGCCGGATTGGTCATGAGGCCGATTCCAACGGGAATGCTGTCTATGTCACCAATCCGGGTTCGGAATGGACCGTCAATGGTGCGCTCCGTGTCGGCGGAGCCGGCAGCGAGAACACCCTGTACATTGAAAGGGGAGGCCTGGTCACGGTACCGGATAACCGGAATGTGTGGGTCGGCTACGCAGGAACGTCAGGTGGTAACGAAATCATCGTTTCCGGAGCGGGCTCGCTTCTCGATATCCAGGGATCCGGCGAACTGACTCTTTCCAACACTGCCACGGCAGGTGATCTCAACGTGGTGGCAGTCGCCGATGGCGGTCACATCAATACGGCAAAAGTCAATCTCGGGCCGACGTCCAGCCTACTCTTTGGAGGCTACTCAGGTCCTGAAACAGCGGGTACCATCAGTGCGTCTGCGCCCATCATCGGCGCTGGAAGCGGGGATCTGTTTACACCCGGAAGCACTCCATCGGTTGTCGCTTTCGTTCAGACCGATGCCACTTTCACACTGCCGAACTCGATTCAGGGATCGGCGTCCGTTCTGGTTCAGTCGGATGGCACGACCGTGCTGACGGGAGCCAACACATACACTGGTTCGACACTGGTGCAGTCGGGTACCCTGCAGCTTTCCGCGGCCAGCAACAACATTGCGTCGAGTTCCAGCATTCTGACCGTTCCGGGTGCGACTTTCGATGTGAGCACCGTGGCGGGCGGGTTCTCGCTGGGGACCGGTCAGGTTCTCGAGGGTCGTGGTTCGGTGATTGGCGACGTGGATGCCCCGGCAGGGACTACGATACGTGGTGGTGCTGAGTTCTTCGGTGGTCCGGGTCTCCTGACTTTCACCGACAACCTGACCATGCAGGGAGGATCGAATCTGAACGTATCGATTCTCAGCGAGAACCTTGTGCCGGCTGATCAGACGAATGCCGGGACCCTCTGGAGCATGGTGCAGGTCGATGGCACCCTTTCCCTGATCGGCCTGGACATTGTCCCGCTGGCGATCAATCTCGAGAACCTCAATGTGATTCCCAACGGAACCAATACATGGGCGATCCTTGGGGCAGCAGGGGGGATTGACTTCAACGGGACGCCCGTCACCCCCTACTCCGACTATACTTCCTTCTTTGATGTGTGGTTGGAGCTGAACAACGACATGGCTGGCTGGAATGGTTCGCTGGAAGGCGTCAAGGTTATCAGCCTCGGCGATGGCAACACCCTGTATCTGCAGGGGACGGCGGTGCCTGAGCCTGGTCAGACCATGGCCGTGCTGGTGGTGGGTGGATTCATCGGCGGGCGCGTGCTGCGCCGCCGTCGGACGGTCTGAGCATTGGTCCGGGAATAACAAACTTGATACGAACATGCTGACCCCGGTGGGACGCGAGTCCTGCCGGGGTTTTTCGTTCCTGGGGCCTGCATGGCGGATGAACTCACGAAGAATTGACGCTGGGATGACGGTGACCTGGCGCAGTCCGTGCAAGCTTTGGGCGGGGACTGGATGGTCCCCTGGCATGGCTGCATTTGCCTGACTGGCGGGTGCTGCGGCATTCGCTGACGGTCCGGTTGATGGCTTGGTTTCGGTGCCAAGATGCAGAACCCCGGTGG
This sequence comes from uncultured Akkermansia sp., assembly GCA_964605435.1. Taxonomy (GTDB): domain Bacteria; phylum Verrucomicrobiota; class Verrucomicrobiia; order Verrucomicrobiales; family V1-33; genus V1-33. The sequence goes on along the minus strand of CAZSDE010000567.1, from coordinate 102 downwards.
GACGCGAGTCCTGCCGGGGTTTTTCTTTTGGGGTGGAGCGGGAGTGCGGCGCCATGTTCTGGCCTGCGTGTGGGCGACGGCAGGAGCCTGACTTTGCGAGGC
>CAZSDE010000566.1:2450-2691 GCA_964605435.1 uncultured Akkermansia sp. | reverse complement strand
GAGGGGGCATGGATTTTGGTTTCTATGGTTTTTATGGAAATTATCAATCTTCGTGAATTTCTAAAGAAATCTGGCAGGGAAGCAAGATGAAACTGGAGGGGAATTCTTTTATAGCGGAGGTGGGTGGTAGGTTTGTCTGGGAGAGGTACGTGGGGAGGGTGGGGGAGATTGCGGGAAAGAGAGAGCGGGGGAGGGAGACGCTTGCGTGGGGAGGGGGGAGGGGGAGAGGGTTGGGGATGAG
>CAZSDE010000566.1:0-2440 GCA_964605435.1 uncultured Akkermansia sp. | reverse complement strand
TGGCGGCGTGTGCGGAGGCGGATCCGGAGGTGGAGCCTGGGCGGCAGATTGATGTGGGGGACGATCTGGAGACGAATCTGGCGGTGTGTGATGCGGTGGTGGATTTTTCGCATCATGGATTTACGCGGGAGCTGGTGGGGGAGTGTGTGCGGCAGGGGAAGCCCGTGGTGATTGGGACGACTGGGCATGATGGGGAGACGGAGGCTTTTATCCGGGAATCGGCGCAGGTGTTGCCGGTGGTGTTTGCGCCGAATTTTTCTGTGGGGGTGAATACGTTATTCTGGCTGACGCGGAGGGCGGCGGAGATTCTGGGGCCGGATTTTGATTTGGAGGTGGTGGAGATGCATCATAACCGGAAGATAGACAGTCCGAGTGGGACGGCGCGGCGGCTTGCGGAGATACTGTGTGAGGTGGCTGGGTTATCGTATGCGGATGACGTGCGGCATGGGAGGTTTGGGAATGTGGGGGCGCGGACGGGGCGGGAAGTGGGGATGCATGCGGTGCGTGGTGGGGATGTGGTGGGGGATCATACGGTGATGTTTGCGGCGCAGGGAGAGCGGGTGGAACTGGTGCACAAGGCGAGCAGCCGGGAGACCTTTGCGAAGGGGGCGATCCGTGCGGCCAAGTGGCTGCAGGGTCGGGCTCCTGGGCTATATGACATGGAGGACGTGCTGGGTTTGCGGGAACGCTGAGGCGGATCCGGGAACCGCGTGGAGTATGATGGAATATGGAATTGCGCTGGGGTCGAACCTTGGGGATCGGCTGGGGGTGCTGCGGGAAGCGGTGGGGCAGATGCGGGAGGCCGGCATGGAGGTATTGGCGGCGTCGCGGGTGTACGAGACCGAGCCGGTGGATTGTCCGGAGGGGAGCGGGGCCTTTCTGAATGCCGTGGTGGTGGTTGGGAGCCGGCTTGGGCCGGGGGAATTGCTGCGGGAGCTGCAGTCAATGGAAGTTCGGCTTGGGCGGCCTGCGGGTCATGGGTTTCATGAACCCCGGACCGTGGATCTGGATATCCTGTATGCGGGGGACCGGATCGTCCGGGAGCCGGGGTTGGAGCTGCCGCATCCCCGGCTGGGTGAACGGAGGTTTGTGCTCGAGCCGCTGGCCGACGTGAGGCCATTGCTTGTGCTGCCCGGGTTTGGGCGGAGCGTGGCCGAACTGCTGCGGACGCTGGTCAGTGTGGAAGCGCCCCTGCGGGTGGCGGCGGGGGCGGCGTGCCTGATTCCCTGAGAGCCTGTTGAAAAACCGGGCCCGGCAGCGGATCCGGACCGCGGTGCTTGGATGAGCGGCTGCGCCGTGGGCTTTGGGCCGGGATCCCCTGCGGGCGGCGGGCCTTATTCCACAAGGCTTCGTTGCGCTGTCGTCGAAGGTTCAGGCGTAGCGGTCCGGCGAGAGGAGGGAGAGGTCGATGGAAGGTTTCGTGTGGTCGACGACTTCGGCGATGAGTTTTCCGGTACCTGGGCCGAGGCTGAGGCCCATCATGGAGTGGCCCGTGGCGACGGTGACATTGTTCCAGCGGCTGGTGCGGCCCATGTAGGGCATGCCGTCCGGGGAACAGGGTCGGAGACCGCGCCATGGTTTGATGCCATTGAAGTCGGATTCCTTGAATTTCGGGTAGTAGAGCGGGGCGGCCTTGATGATGCCGCGGACGCGGCGTTCCGTGATGGATTCGCTGAGTCCGGCGATTTCCATGGTGCCGCCGAAGCGGAGGGAGCCGTCCATGGGGGTGACGGCGACGCGGGCTTCCGTGAAGATCGAGCAGATCTGGGGGAGTTCGCGTGGGTTGGTGACTGTGAGGCTGTAGCCCTTGCCGGCTTGCATGGGGAGGCGGAGGCCGAGGTTGGCGGCGAGGAGGGGCGACCATGAACCGCCTGCGAGGACGAATTCGTCGCCTTGGATCTCGCCATGGGACGTCTGGGCGGCGGCGAGGGAGGAACCGGACCGGGTGAAGCCGGAGACTTCCGTAGCGCGGACGAAAGTGGCACCGCCGGCGATCAGTTTGCGTTCGATGCTCGCCATGAAGCGGGCCGGGGAGAGGTGGCAATCTTTACGAAAATAGACGGCCCCCGTGATGTCCATGGTGACATTGGGGTCGAGAGCGGCCATGCCTTTGGCGTCGAGTACTTCGGCGGGGACACCGAGGGCATTGGCGCGGGCGGCGGTGTGGGCTTCCTCCTCGAGGGCGTGGGACGTGCGGCAGAGCATGGTGAGCCCCTTCTGGACGAGACTGAATTCGTGGCCGGCCGCGGCGAGTTCCTCGTAGCAGGTCCGGCTGGCGAAATTGAGGTCGCGCAGGACTGGGGCGCAGCGGGACACGTGGTCGCGGTTGGCGGCCTGCCAGAATCGGAAGCCCCATGTGATGAGGTCCCATGAGAGGCGGGGCTTGATGTAGAAGGGCGATTCCGGGTTCCACATCCATTTGAGGCCGAGTTTGACCATG
>CAZSDE010000565.1:0-2698 GCA_964605435.1 uncultured Akkermansia sp. | reverse complement strand
CCAGGCAGGGGCGGGAGGACCTCATTGAGCACGCGGTCGGCCGCAATCAGGTACCGTTCCATCAGAATCGGCGGCAGCGTGAGCACGTCCCCGATGTTGTCGAAACCATACCCGGTGTCGTCTTCGGGGAATTCATCGGCAGGACGCGATTTGGCCCCCAGCAGATCCCGCACCGTATTGTTGTACTCCACCCGGTTGAGACGCCGCACCGTCACCCGCCCGGGATCCGGATTCGCCGGATCCACCGGATTGAGCAACTGGTCGATCCACGCCACCAGCAGTTCGCGTTCCTCCCGCTTCGGCTGCGTCTTCTTGTCGGACGGCGGCATGGTCCACTGCTCAATGTGAAACATCGTTCCCTGCCACAGCTTCCGCGCCGCCAGCACCGAAGCCTCATCCGTGAAGGCATCGAAATTCACTTCGCCTTTGTCAGCCCCGTCCCCATGACAATCCCAGCAGTACGTCTCCATGAGCGGCCGGATGTCCTTCGCAAAGGTCTTCCCCGCCACCGCCACACTTTCCGCGGCCACCGGCCCCTGACCCAGCAGCCAGCCGACACTGATCATCATCGCTCTTCTCATGCTTACAGGCATACGCCCCTCGCCTTTGGCCTGTTTCAATCACGCGCCCGCGGACTCGGCACGATCCCGGGCATCCCTGGTTTTTGCCATGAAAAACGATTGGCCGGTCATGAATTCATGGTCATCGTGTGAAAATGTGTAACCTTGGAATCCGATGAAAGCCACCACACCGATTCTCTCGGCGATCTGCCTTCTTTCCTTCCTCCCCGGCAGCGCACCGGCGCAACTCACGCTCGTCCCCGCCGGCACCACATGGAAATACCTCGATAATGGGACCGACCAGGGAACGGCATGGCGTCAGGCTTCGTTCGACGACTCAGCATGGGCCAGTGGAGCCGCCCAGCTCGGCTACGGCGATGGTGACGAGCAAACCGTCGTCGGCTTCGGTCCCAGCAGCACGGCCAAGCACATTACCACGTATTTCCGGCGATCATTCGATGTGACCGACCCCGCCCAGCTGGCAGGACTCAAACTCGAGATCCTGCGCGATGATGGTGCCGTCGTCTATCTCAATGGCACCGAGGTCGCACGGACAAACATGCCGTCAGGCACCATCACCGCCACCACCCCGGCCTCCAGCGCGGTCACCGGAACCGATGAAACCATCACGTTCCACTCGTTTACCCTCAGCCCCTCGGTTCTCCTGAGCGGAACCAACGTGGTTGCCGTCGAAATCCACCAGGATTCGGGCACCAGTTCCGACATCAGCTTTGACCTGCGGCTGACCGACGGGGTTGTTCCCCTTGGCTTCGTCCGCACGCCCTACCTGCAGTCCGTCAGCCCGTCTGCAGCCACCATTCGCTGGCGCACCACCATCGCCACGGATACCCGCCTGCGCTTCGGAACGGCACCCGATGCCCTCGACCAGACCATCGTCGTGAGCGGCAGCCGGACGGAACACAGCGTGGCACTGTCCGGCCTTTCCCCCGAAACCCGGTACTACTATGCCGCAGGAACCTCGGCGGGCGACCTCGCAGGCGGAGAACCGTATTTCGTGACGACCCACCCGCCCACCGGGACAGCCCGGAAGACACGCTTCTGGGTGCTCGGCGACAGCGGCACAGGCGATGCCAATGCCATCGCCGTCCGCAATGCCTTCCAGCAGTTCAATGGCAGCGCCTCCACCGACCTCCTCCTCATGCTGGGCGACAACGCCTACAACAACGGAACTGATGAGGAAATGACCCGCACCCTCTTCCAGATCTACCCGGATACCCTGAGGAATACCCCGCTTTGGCCCACTCTCGGCAACCACGATGCGGTCTACTCGGATTCCCCGACGCAAACGGGTCCGTACTTCAACTCGTTCACCCTGCCCGTGAACGGTTCCTCCGGCGGAGTGGCCTCCGGCACAGAAGCCTACTATTCATTCGACTACGCCAATGTACACGTCATCTGCCTGGACTCGCAGGACACGCCGCGCTCGACCACCGGAGCCATGTACCAATGGCTCCAGAATGATCTCGCTGCAACTTCCCAGGAATGGATCATCGCATTCTTCCACCACCCACCCTACACGAAGGGCACCCACGATTCCGATTTGTCGACGGACAGTTCGGGTCGCATGACCCAGATGCGCTCGGTCTTCCTTCCGCTCCTCGAGAGCTACGGCGTCGACCTCGTCCTCTGTGGACACAGCCACACCTACGAACGCAGCTTCCTTCTTGATGGACACTATGGTCTCAGCAGCACCTTCGATGCCGCGAGCATGATCCGCGACAACTCGAGCGGGAACCCGTACGGGTCTGGCACCTATGTGAAACGACCCATTCCGCGCGACGGTGCCGTCTACGTGGTAGCCGGCAGCAGCGGCAAGGTCGGCACCGGCACCCTCAACCACCCCGCCATGTTTGTCTCCATGAGCAAACTCGGCAGCCTCGTGCTGGATGTAAACGGCAACGAACTCCTCGCCCGCTTCATCACCAGCACCGGCACCGTAGCCGATACCTTCGGCATCCGCCACGAGGAAGCGCCTTCCACTCCAACCGCCGTCACCGCATCAGCCGGCAATGCCTCTGTTGCCCTCGACTGGGCCGATAATACGGAAGCCGACCTCGCAGGATACCGCGTCTTCCGCAGCACGGTGAGCGGATCCGGATTCACCCTCGTCGCCTCCC
>CAZSDE010000564.1:0-2700 GCA_964605435.1 uncultured Akkermansia sp. | reverse complement strand
CTTCCGCTGCGACGCGGGCTACATGGTGCCCCTGCCGGTCTGGGAATACATCACAGCAAAGGTCCGCCGCGAATTTCCCGATGCCATCTTCCTGCTCGAAGGACTCGGCGGACCGGAGGAGGTCTCCCTGAACCTCATTACCCACGGCGGCCTCGACTGGGCGTACAGCGAACTCTTCCAGAATCACGGACGCAACTCCATCGAATGGTACCTCCCCAGAGCCCTCGCAGCGTCGCATTCGCATGGAATCCTCATGCATTATGCGGAAACGCACGACAACGACCGGCTCGCTGCGGTCTCGACCGCATGGGCACGCCTCCGCACGGCCCTCGCGGCCCTCACGTCGGTGCAGGGCGCATGGGCCATCACCTGCGGGGTCGAATGGTTCGCAGACGAAAAAATCCGGGTGCATGGAGCCTCCCATCTGCGGGCCGGTCATCCGGAAAACCAATGCGATGCCATTGCGCAGCTGAACAAGCTGCTAGCGTCGCATCCGGCCTTTGCCCAGGGCGCGGAACTTGCCCTGCTTCCGGTCAATGGCGGGAACGTCATCGCGCTGCGCAGGTCGGTCCCGCATCGCCCGGAAGCCACCCTCCTCGTGCTGGTGAATCTCGATCCGGATCAGCCGCACGAAGCGGCATGGCCGGCTGCGGATTTCTGCCCGGATGGTCCGGTGCTCTGGGAATGCGGCGCGACATCGCTCACGGGCCATCAGGACGGCTGGTGTCAGGCCACCCTCGGACCGGGCGCGGTCCGCTGCATGGCCGCCACGGCATTCGTTCCCACGGACCCTCCGGCCACCTTCGCCGCCCGTCAGCGCCACGCCGAACTGGCCCTCGCGCAGTCGACCGGCATGGCATGGCACGACGCCGTCAGCGACCCGCTCATTGCGGAAATCAATCTCGACCATGATGAAGGCCGCGGCCTCGTGCGGCTTCCAGGGGAACCACTGCGCCTCACATCGGCATTCCCATTCCGGGTCGATTCCCTGCCGGGTGCATGTCATGCGTTGCCGCACGGCAGCCGTTTCGTGGCCATCCTGCCTCCCGGCAGCCATCCGGGAACCACGCTCGTGGCTCACGTGGCCACCGGATCGCGCACGCGACGGCTTTCGCTGGCGCTCGATGAGCCGCCACCGCCACCGGGCGATTTCCCCAGCGCCGGAACGGATGCGCTCCGCCGCAATCCGCAGCTGCACCTGCTCCTGACGAATGGCGCGGGAGCCATGAGCCACGTGCGCGCGGCATGGGGCACGGTCGGTTCGCAGTACGACGCCCTCCTCGCAGCCAATCCGGACGCCTCGGTTCCCGTCGACCGCCGCATTCTCTTCACCCGCTGCCGTGCATGGCTGGTCCGCCGCGGGGTCAGCACGGAATTGTCGGCCGATTGCTGCCAGCGCGTGGTGCAGTTGTCTCCCGGCCTTGCCCGCTGGGAATTCTCGGTGCCGTCAGGTCACGGCCTGCGCATTCTCCTGTCGCTCACGCTGCACCTTGTCCCCCATGCCAATCACGTGCTGCTCGGCTTCCAGCGGGGCAACGACGACGCCGGACCCGTTCAACTGATCCTCCGCCCGGATCTCGAGGACCGCAGCTTCCACGAGAAGACATCGCTTTCGCCGGAGAACCTCAGAGCCATGGCCGCAGCCACCATCGCCTCGCCGCACGCATGCCATCAGCCGGTCGCTCACGGATTCCTCTCGCTCTCGGCTCCACATGCCCACTTCGTCTCGCAGCCGGAATCGCTGCGCATCACTCATCCCATCGATGCCCACCGCGGCCTCGGCCCTCATTCCGACCTCTTCAGTCCGGGCTTCTTCCGCGCCAGCCTCCCGCCAGAAGGCGAAATCACCCTGAGCGCAGCGCTTACGGCGGAACCTGCCTGCGCCCCGCCCCCCCGGATCCCGGATCCGGAGCCATGGTCGCTTTCCGCCGCACTCCGGCAGTTCGTGGTGAAACGCGACGACGGCCATACGATCATCGCGGGCTACCCGTGGTTTCTCGACTGGGGACGCGATACCTTCATCGCCCTCCGCGGCCTCATCGCCTCAGGAGATACGGATACGGCCGCCTGCATTCTCCTCACGTTCGCCCGCTTCGAGGAAGCCGGCACGCTGCCGAACATGATCCGCGGCGACGATTGCTCGAACCGCGATACTTCGGACGCTCCCCTCTGGTTCATCACGGCCTGCGCCGACCTCGTCAGAACGACGGGCCGCACGGATTTCCTCGATGCCACCGCCGGCACGCGCACGGTCCGCGAAGTCATTCTCTCGCTCATCGCGCATTACCAGTCGGGCACTCCCAACGGCATCCGCATGGACCCTGATTCAGGGCTCATCTTCAGCCCGTCCCACTTCACATGGATGGACACCAATTATCCAGCCGGAACCCCGCGCGAAGGCTACCCCATCGAGATTCAGGCACTCTGGTTCGCAGCTCTCCGCTTCGCCGCCAGCCACCTCGGGCAAATCCATGCAGCCGACCTCGCACGCACGGTCGCGCATTCCATCGCTTCCCTCTACCCCCGGCCATCACTCGGCTGGCTGGCGGACTGCCTGCACGCCCGCCCGGGAACCCCGGCAGCCCACGCCACCGCAGACGATCACCTCCGCCCTAACCAACTCTTCGCGGTCACGCTGGGCGCGGTTTCCTCACCGGAAATCATGACGTCCATCACGACTGCCTGCCTCTCCCTGCTCGT
>CAZSDE010000563.1:0-2706 GCA_964605435.1 uncultured Akkermansia sp. | reverse complement strand
GGTTCAACGGGAGCCCCGGTCTTCAAGTCCATCCTGCTCGCCGAACTCAACGGGGCCACGGACTTCGACGGTCTCTACGACGGAGAAGGAGCATCCGGCGACCTCACTTCTTCAGGCGACGTCCTCAAGCCGGGCATCACTCCGCTCACATGGACCGAAGCCCTCAACATGCTCGGCGGTCTCGGCTCGGCTGCACCGGAACTCGCCAGATTCGGCCTCAACCTGAATGAGGCTCCCGGTGACATCAATTCACTATCGGAAAAGTGGGAGGCGCTCGCGCTGGTCTCCGCAGCCGATCCATCGGCACCGGACGACTTCTTCCTCTTCATTGGCAACGACAACGATTTCAATACGCGGAGTGTGCGCTACTACGATGCCGCGGGGATTCTGCAGACCTTCGATGCAGGCATCGAGAACGACACCATGGTGCTGGCCTACCGTGTCCGTCTCATCAATCTCCCGGACCCCCGCGTCTTCGCAGGAAATTCCCCGGCAGCACCGTTCATCAGCGATAACCAGACAACCCCGGTCACCGCCGGTTCAGTGAACACCGGCGGCACCGCCGTCACTTCGTACACCATCGAAAACAGTGGCAATGCCGACCTGACCTTCGGTTCCCCGGCGGTCACCATTGATGGACCGCACGCGGCTGACTTTGTGGCTGAAGGGCTGCCGACCGATGGATTCGTCCTCGCCCCGGGGGCCTCGCTCACCTTCTCACTGCGCTGCACGCCTTCCGCCCATGGCTTCCGCTCGGCCACCGTCCGGATCTTCTCGGATACCCCAGGTGACAAAGCAGAATATTCCTTCCCAGTCCGTGGATTCGGAAATGTCCCACCTTCCGCGCCGGATCAGGAATTCGTCCGCGGTGCAGGAATCTCGCTCAAGATTCCGAAGGCCACCCTTCTGGCTGCGTGCAGCGACCCGGATGGCGGCACGCTCCGGATCACCGGATTCTCTGCGGTCAGCAGCGACGCCACCATCACGGAGACTGCCACGCACCTCCTCTATGCATCCACGGCAACCACGGACGAATCCCTGACCTACACCATCGCCGATGGCCAGGGCGGCACCGCCACAGGCACCATCCACATCCGCCTCGTCCCACTCACCGGAAGCATCCGCAGCACCACCTTCATTCCCGGCCCGGACGGCGGACTCCGCGCCCAGTTCGCAGGCATCCCTGGCTTCCGCTACGCCATCGAACGCTCCACGGACCTAAACAGCTGGAATACGCTCGAATCGGTCACGGCCCCAGCCAATGGCCTCTTCTCCATCCTTGATGCGGATGGCCTTCCCAGTGCCTTCTACCGCCTCCGCTACATCCCCTGAACCGAACCGATGACCGCACCCATGTGCCAACCTGCCACCATCATGAACGCAAGGACTCTCGCTATCGCTGCCTCGGCGCTCGCCCTGGCTCCGGCCACCTCTCCTGCCGCGGTCTACTCGCACCAGTGGAACAGCGGCTTCGCCTCCACCCTCATCCCCGATGGCAATCCCACGGGATGGAGCGATACCCGCGGCGTTTCGGTCCCGGCAGATGAGATCATCACAGATGTCAATGTCTCGCTCCAGCTCCGAGGTGGATGGAATGGTGATCTTTACGTCATCCTCACCCACACCGGTTCCCCGAACGCAGCTGTCCTCGTCAACCGCCCCGGCCGCACTGCCTCCGCTCCCTTCGGCTACGACGACTCCGTCCTTACCATCACCATGGATGATGCGGCCTCCCGTGGAGACATCCACTTCTACCGATCCCAGCCGGGCTACGCCGCAGCCATCTCCGGAAATCAGTCATGGCAGCCGGACGGCCGCGCCGTTTCCCCGCTGACCGTCGATGGCACAGAAGCCCGCACCGCTCTGCTCTCCATCTTCAATGGCACGCCTCCCGCGGACGGCCAATGGACCCTCTTCGCCGCAGACCTGTCCGCAGGCTCGCAGATGGAAGTGGTCGCATGGGGCCTCACCATCACCACCATTCCCGAACCCACCACGGTTTCCCTCTCGGTGGCCGCCTGCGCCATGCTCGCACGCCGCCGCCGCTCGGCACAGGCGACCAGCCATCGCTGAACCTAGCGGGCCGCCGCCGCAGAATCGGGCTGAAGCTTGCCGCGGATGGCGTCGGCAATTCCATCGGCTTCCTTGCCGGCCATTTCCCCGAGATGGAATTCCAATCCATCCGCCGCCGCCGCCTGCAAAGGATGCCCGGGGCGCTGCCGGATCTCCGCCCACAGCGGCAGCAGAATGTCCATCGGCCGATCGTAGGCATTGAGCCCAAGCACTTCGAGCGCTTCCGGCTTCAGATTTCCCTCCAGCAGCAGGGGCTGCAGGTGCTCGCGGTAGTCGGCATTCTTCACCACAAATATAGCCCGTTGCGCGGCGGCCGCTGCCTCCGCACCGGACGCCTCACGCATCATCGATCCCAGCACCTTCATCTTGCCACGCAGATCAAGGGGGCCATCCGCCAGCTGGTTAAGCTCGGCCCGCGTCGCAGGCCACCGGACCACTTCTTCCGGCTTCGCTCCCTCGGTCAACGCAGGTACAGGAACGCTCTCGGCCAACTTCAGTGGTTCCGTTCCAGCCGGCGCCGACCCGCCAGATGGTGCCGCCGCCGTCAGGATGGGCTGCGGCCCCGTTGTGGGTATGGACGTTCCCTCGTCCCCGCTCGCGGCAAGGTAAATGACCAATGCCGTGCACCCGGCA
>CAZSDE010000562.1:0-2709 GCA_964605435.1 uncultured Akkermansia sp. | reverse complement strand
AGCCATTTTCCCTCACGGCAAGGCGCGACGAGGGAGAAGGTTAGCACCTTCGACCAACAACAGCTTCTGGAAACCCATCTGGGACAACAACCTCCTCGCCCATGTCTCCCGCCGCCTCTTGGCCAGCTTCATCAGCTTCCCGCAGTCAGGTCATCAGGCGGTGTGGGAAAGCCCACTTCTGCCAGCTTGATGGCGGCCCAGGTGCCTTTCCGGGCAAGGGCGATACAGGGATCGATGATGGCAAGGTCATCGGTTTCCGGGATGCGAACCACGTTTTCATCATGCAGATCGTGGACAAGCACCCCAGTGACAGGGTGGAGGTAGGCGAAGTAGCCGTCGTCACGAACACCATTGTGCATCAGCTGCACAGGCGCGAAGCCCATCGCAGCCATGAGGTCGTCCGTCTCGGGTTTGGTCACCGGCGGTCTGCTCGTATCCACCTCGACGTGAGGCTGCGAAACCACGGGTGCCACCTCTTTGTTCCTTGAGTTGATGGTGAATCCTTCAAGGCGGTAGGCAGTCTCGGGGAAGAGTACCGCGTGGAGACGCATGCGCACAAGGTAATCCCCGAGCGTGCTGGAGTTCACACAGTGGAAGAGTCGCTTGAACCAGCGCCCAAGGTCCGGGTCGTAATAGACTTGGTGTTCGGCACCGCCACGTCTGCCTTGGGAGTCCCAGAATCCATTGAAACGACCTTCCTCCAGCACGAAGCCGCTTCCCTCCGCCCATGCGGCAATTGCCTTGCGTCCAGCACGATCAAGCGGCCCCAGACGACTCAGTTCCCTGAGCTGTTCCGCGAGCTGCGGGATTTCAGATAGTCGTAGCCTTTGAGCGCCTGCGCGGTAGTGACCTTCGGCCTCTTCGAAACCACAACCGCCGTGGCCTTTGACGCCGGAGACTTCGGCACGGGCACGGAAATATTGAAGAGCGGCTTCGACGGGGTGATTGGCATGACGGTGATTCGATCTTATTTGAAACGCCTGAAGGGTCAAGCCCGCAAGCACCCGATCACTCCCGGAACCATCGCGGGCTCCGAAAGGAAGCCGCTCAGGCTCAGGATCGGGAACTGGGCAAGCGGGCATGGCTGTGTTGCAGAGGCAAGCTGAAGTTGATGTGGTATCCTTCAAAGAACCAGGCGGCACGGCGCATGGTCCGGGGACGTCGGTGACACTGACAGGATGGATCGCATCGAATCACTGCTTTTCAACGAAGGCTGAGTATCATTCACAAGGCTCCCTCTTCCGCACCGGACAGAGAAGCGCTGCTCCCGCCCCCATCAGATCGTGCCGGACACCCGGACCCTACACTCCCGCGGCAACTGCGGCTCGATCTGGTGGCGGGCCACAGGACTCCGAGAAAAACGCCAGCCCCTCCCCCGATACCAGACCAACCAGCTCAGCCACGCGGGGTTGTAGGCGGCGAATCGGGGATCCCCAGCGTGATTGCAATTCGCTGGATCACCGCATCTCCCGTATCGGATGGAGACTCCAACGACACCTGTGAAGGGTAATCTTCGAAGACCACCCGCAACTCACAATCGGAGTGCCTTAACGTCCAAATCCTCGCTTCAATTGCGTCAGCTTTGGTTGTCACGACTCCGCCAATTCGAGCTATGAGGCGGTCAACGAACGTCGGGAAATCGTCCCAAGACCCGCCTTCAGCTAGTTCAATGCACAGATGCCCGGAGGACATTCTACCCATACGTGGTGTATTCGATGAACGGTCTTCCATAAAACTAAAAGCCCAAATCGGCTCCTCCCGAACGCGTCGCGGATTTAATGATGTCTTCCCAACTCTTACCCTTGGCCCGAAGCTGCTCGATGGTCGGCCCAAGCGTGTTTCCGAATTTTTCCAGATTTCGGGCCTCAATCGTGTTGAGCAGGTCAGGCGGAGTGAGCTCACGATACTGAAGTTTCAGAGCGTTTCGTTCAGCATGCAGAAGTCTAGCGGTAGCCGCAGCATCGGCTCCTGCTGCGCGTGATGCCAAGGCGAAATCCGAGAGGGCTGCTACGTCATCGACATACTGCTGTCGCAGCGGCGGTAGTGTCTTTGCGGCGAGCACCCCGCTCCCCGGCTTGGAAAGCATTTTCCCACCGCAGCCCATCAGGAACCCGCTGGTCAGTTGCGAGATGAAATACACCGGGGCCTCACTCGCCGCCTTTTTTATCCCGTCCAGCATAACTCCCACAGCGCCCAAGCCATGGGTATGCACAGTGTTCTTCACCTGAACCCCACCTTCCAGCAGCTGCAAAGGCTCGGCATTCCCCGCCGTGGCCAAAGCTGCCTTGGCAACAATCTTCAGAGGGGCAGGGATTGAGGAATTTTTGATTTCTTTCCGCGCATTGTCAACCAGCGCGGGCATTTGGGCAGATGCGTTTCGAAGTTCACTCTTGGCGTCAGCCGGATTAATGGCCCTTCCAAATCCCATGAACGTGCAGGCCAGCATGTCCAGATACTTCCCATTCTTGGCAGCCCATTCCGCATTTGCCGTATGCTGCGCGACGGTTTCCAGCCCCTCCGGATCCCACATCGTCCACGGATTCTGCCTGACGTAGCAATACACATTCGGCCCGTCCACCAAACCAAGCGGATCCCGGCTGATGAACGTCCCCGTTTCCATGTCCCGGTAGCGGAACCCTTCGTTGAGCAGGCCGGTCGGGTCTTCTTCCTTGGTACACGCCCGGTGGCGGTCGCGATTGACTCCCAGTT
>CAZSDE010000561.1:0-2710 GCA_964605435.1 uncultured Akkermansia sp. | reverse complement strand
GGTGACGCTTGGTCGGATGCAGCCGGTCAAACGGCGCATCCAGAATCTCATTCAGAATGTAATTGGCCGATGCAATCAGGCAGGCCGGCACCAGTGAAAGCAGCGCCCGCAGCACCGCATCCCCATGATCCCATTGCTCCGGATGCAGCGCCAGCAGCACGACATGCCCGAACACAATGAAGATGTTCTTCAGCCAATGGTCGGGTCGCGCGATTTTCAGATATTCCAGCATGAGGGAGTCGCGCGACCGTGAGCGCTTCCGCCTCCGGTGTCATGCGGAAAAAGCCGTCTCCCATTTCGGCGTTCGACAGCCGCCATTTTCCGTCCAATGTCTTCCCCCGTTCGCTTCCGACTGCTTCACAACCCATGCCGCTCGAGGACCTCCGCCAGAAAATCGATGCCATCGACCGCGATCTCCTGCGGCTCCTCAATGAACGCGCCGACCTCGTCCACGAAGTCGGCCTCGTCAAAAAACAGCAGGGCCTCCAGATCTATGCCCCGGAACGGGAAGAAGCCGTCTTCCAGGGCCTCTTCCGCAAGAATGCCGATATGCAGGGCCGCCTCCCGGACCGCAGCATCCGCGCCATCTACCGCGAAATCATGTCGGCCGCCCTCGCCCTCGAGGACGACCTCTGCATCGCCTACCTCGGGCCGGAAGGAACATGGACGCACCAGGCCGCCCTCGGCCGCTTCGGAGCCAGTGTCCGCTACGCCCCGCTCGAATCTCTCGAACAGGTCTTCGATGCCGTCGCCCGCCGCACCGCCCACTACGGCGTGGTGCCAGTCGAAAACAGCACGGAAGGAGCCGCCGTGCACACGCTCGACCTCTTCGCAGACAGCCCCGTCCAGATCTGCGCCCAGATCCTTCTCCGCATCGACAACTGCCTGATGTCCCGCAGTCCAGCCGACGGCATCCGCGTCATCTACAGCCACGCCAATGTGTTCGCCCAATGCCGCCAGTGGCTCCAGCGCCACCACCCGCAGGCCGATCTCATAGAGGTTCCCAGCACCATCCGCGCCGCGGAAATTGCCTCGCGCACTCCGCACGCCGCCGCCCTCGGCGGCCCCCTCGCCGCCCAGCTCCACGGCCTCTCCATCCTCGCCCACAGCGTGCAGGACAGCGCCACCAATGCCACCCGCTTCCTTGTCCTGAGCGACCGCACGGCTCCGCCCAGCGGCCGTGACCGCACTTCCGTCATGTTCAGTATCCGCAACGAACCGGGATCGCTCTTCCGCGCCATCGCCCCGTTCAGCAATCTGCATCTGAACCTCTCCATGATCGAAAGCCGTCCGTCCCGGCGGCGCGACTGGGAGGTCTTCCTTTTCGTCGATGTGCAGGGCCACTGCACGGAAGATCACGTCCAGAAGGCCATCGCCGAACTTCAGTCGCACTGCACCTTCGTCAAGGTGCTCGGTTCCTACCCGGTCACCTCGGACGACACCCGCTCCTGAACCTTCTCCCGGCCCGGCCCACCGACCCGCCATGAACGATGCCGTGCTCGCCTCTCCCGCCGACCCGGCGCGGCCAGCCGAAACCGGCCGACGCAGCGGAACCCGCATTCTCCTGCGCCACGGCGGCATCGCGCTCTTTCTCGCCGGATGGTGGTGTTTTCCAGCAGGCATCGTCCACGAAGTCTGGCTCTGGGTCCTCCTGCTCCCGGCTCTTCTGTTCCACCACCGTGAATCCGCCCGCCAGTTCCAGCCCGGTGGCACGATTCTCCCGGCAGCTGGCTGGCTCGCCACACTTTTTGTCCTCTCCATCGCGGCCGGGCACCTGGAGGGACGCCGCGAATTCCTGCACGCCCTCCGCGACATCGCCGCCCTCCTCATCTTCCTCGTCTGTACGTCTTCAGCTGCCACGGACCACCAATGGATGAAAACGGCCCGGCGCATCTGCGTCCGCATCGCCATCATTTCGGCAGTCGTCAGCCTCGTCGTCTTCTGGGGCGTCAATGGCGGAGCCCACTTCGGGGAACGCCTCCGCAACTGGTTCGTTCACGGCGGCCAGCATCCGGTCCCCATCGGGATCGCATGGGGCTTTGCCGCGGTCTGGGCCGCCACTGGCTACGTGGCCGCCCAGACAGGGCGCCGCCGCCTCCGCTGGGCCATCGGCGTCGGCATTCTCGCCTTCGCCATGTGCTGCTGCCAGAGCCGCGGGGCCGCCCTCGCCTCGACCGCCGGCTTCGCCACCCTCCTCGTCTCGGGCGGATGGCGCCGCGCATGGGTCCCCCTCGTCATCGCCATCGGCTGCGCGGCCACCTTCCATGGTGTCTCCACAGCCCTCGCATGGCGCGCCGAACAGGCCCGCACCAATCCCAAGGCCCAGCTGGTCCCGTCCCTGCCGCCCGACCCCGGTCTCGAACGCCTTTCCCAGGACGGACTACGCAGCTGGATCAACCGCGGCGACACCGGACGCATCCACCTCTACGGAATCATCCTCTCGCGCCTCGCCAATCCAGAAGAACGCCTCCTCGGCAAAGGCTGGCTCGCCCCGGATTCCGCCGCCGCAGAAGTGGGCTGGCCCGCAGACCATCCTCATTCCATCTGGGTCGCCACCCTCTACCACCACGGGCAGACCGGAGCCGCCGCCCTCGCGTTCCTCATGGCGTTCTTCCTCTATCGCGCCATCTCCGTCGCCCGCCACCACCGGGAACCAGAACCGCTGACCCTCCTCTGCTTCGGAATCACGGCCTGCCTCTTCGATGGTCAG
>CAZSDE010000560.1:0-2723 GCA_964605435.1 uncultured Akkermansia sp. | reverse complement strand
GGACGTTGCCATTCACCGCAGCGGGCGGACCGTGGCATGGCCGGATGCCGGACCTGACTTGCTGACCATGCCTGTGGGAGAAGTTCCGCTCGGCGGCGTGGTCAGGGGCGGCCGCAGCGGCATCTCCGTGAAGTGGAGCATGCTGTCGGGTCCGGCCCCTGCCGAATTCCGCGACGACGTCAATGCGCTGACAGCCGTGCTGCTGCCGGTCGCCGGGGAATACCGCCTGCGGCTCACCGTCAGCGACGGTGGCGTGCAGACGTTCGATGATATCGTGATCAATGCGACGAGCCGCCTTGAGGCATGGCGTGCGGAAGTTTTCGGAGCCGAGGCCAGCAATCCTGCCGTGGCCGGCGATGAGGCCGACCCCGATGCGGATGGCTATGGCAATCTCGTGGAGTACCTGTTCGCAAGCGACCCTCGCGATCCCGCCACCCGTCCGGAGATCAGTCATGACCTCACTGGCACCGACCGATTGACCGTGCACTGGGAGGAACGGGCTGATGCCATCGAGGTGGAGGCTGTTCCTGAATCCGGCGACGATTTTGTGGGCTGGACGACGGCCGGCTTTTCGGTGCGCAGCGAAGTCGGTGCACCGGGCATGGTGCGGCGCGTGGCGGAACTTGATGTGACTGGCCGTCCGCGCGTGCTTGTGCAGCTGCGGGTCAGGAAGCGCGGTGCCGGGCCGCAAACGCCGTGATCCTCTGCATGGCAGTTTCAAGGCTCGCCTCATCGGTCGCGTAGCAGCAGCGGACAAAACCTTCGCCGGCCTTGCCGAAGGCGGTCCCTGGAACCACAGCCACCTTTTCCTCTTCGAGAAGCCGCGTGGCGAATTCCCGGCTGCTCAGTCCGGTGCTGCGGATGTCCGGGAAAACGTAGAAAGCGCCGCCCGGCTGGAAACAGGTCAGTCCAGCATCATTGAGCGCTGAAACCACCATATTGCGCCGGTGCCAGTATGCCTTGCGCATCGTTTCGACAGGTCCGGCTCCGTTTTCGAGGGCTTCGATGGCTGCGATCTGCGCCGTAATGGGGGCACACAGCATGGAATACTGGTGAATCTTCATCATGGCCTCCGTGAGTTCCGGAGGACTGCAGGCGTAGCCAAGCCGGAATCCTGTCATGGCAAAGGCCTTCGAAAACCCATGCATCAGAATCGTCCGTTCCTTCATCCCGGGCAGCGCCGCAATGCTGTGGTGTTCCCGATCGTCATAGAGAAGTTCACTGTAGATCTCGTCCGTGATGACAATGAGATCGTGCTGCTTCGCCAGATCCGCGATGCCTTCCAGTTCATGCTTCGGCTGCACGGCCCCCGTCGGATTCGTGGGGAAATTCAGCATGAGAATCTTGGTTTTCGGCGTGATGGCCTTTTCCACGTCGGCGGCCCGCAGCGCAAAATCGTCTTCCGCCTTCGTCTCGACCGTCACGGGATTCCCGTAGGCCATGTAGATGCTCGGATTGTAGCTGACGTAGCAGGGTTCGTGATAGATGACTTCCTCGCCGGGATTGAGGAGGGCTCGGAAGGCAAGGTCGAGGGCTTCGCTGACACCGACGGTCACCAGAACTTCCGTGGCAGGATCGTAGCCGACATGGAATTTCTGCTGCACGTACTTCGCAATGCTGCGCCTCAGGTCAAGGAGACCGAGATTGCTCGTGTAGGAAGTCTGGCCCTTCTCGAGTGAAAAGATGGCGGCCTCGCGGATGTGCCATGGAGACGCGAAATCCGGTTCGCCGACGCCGAGCGAAATGACATCGCCGGCTGCGAGGACGAGTTCGAAGAATTCCCGGATGCCGGACCGCGGCACGGCGCGCACGCGTTCGGAGATCTTGCTGGAGAGATTCATGAAGTTGGGGTGGGGGGCGCGGGGCGGTGAATTTGTCAGGGGGAGACAGCGAGGCGTCCGCCTTCCCGCGTTCCATGCGAGAGGAAGCCATTCTGCTTGTATACCTTCAGCTGGAAGTGAGTCGCGGTGCTGATGACACCTTCCAGTGAACTGAGCTTCTCGGAAACGAAGCGGGCTACGTCGCGCAGGTCGCGTCCCTGCACAATGATCTTCAGATCGTAGCCGCCCGACATGAGCCAGCAGCTCACCACTTGATCGAAGCGGGCAATGCGGTCGGCAATGCGGTCGAAGCCGCCGCCGCGTTCCGGGGTCACCTTGACTTCGATGAGAGCAAGGACGGCAGTGTCGTGGGCCTTCTCGGGATCAAGAACCGCCTGGTAGCCGAGGATGGTGCCGTCCTGTTCACGGGCAGCGATTTCCGCCTTCACTTCCTCCGGGGAACGGTTGAGCTGGGCAGCGATCTGTTCGGCGGAAAGCCGTGCGTCGTTCTGCAGGAGGTCGAGGAGAGGGTCCATGGCGATGTGCGTTGGGGCTGTGGCGATCCGGGGGCAGCAGACCATTCCGGAAGCTGCGTCTGTTACCGGGGGCGGCAGGCTGCGCAACGGGGTTTGCGTTCACCGTGACTGGGAAACCAGCCGGACGGCCCGCAGCTCGAACCGGGGCGATTGTTCCGTGAACCGTGGATCGAGCCGCAGCCGCACCATGGGCCCCCGGTATTCCCGGTGCTGGAGCGGAATGGTCATGGTCTGCCAATCCGGCGACGGCGAGATGGGCACGCTGAGGGACGTGTCGCCATCCGGGCCGGGACTTCCGTGCTTCTGCCAGAAGACCGTGAGATTCCCGGGCGAAGGACTGAGGATTTCGAGACGGAGGAAAGGGGCT
>CAZSDE010000559.1:0-2731 GCA_964605435.1 uncultured Akkermansia sp. | reverse complement strand
ACATTCAATCCTTATCATGGCCGGGCTCAATCCAGCCGGTGCGGAAACCAGAGCGAAGCAGCAGGTCAGGGCAGCGGCGGAAAAGCGTTTCATGAGTGCGGAAGAAACGCCGGACTGCGGCCAGCGGGAGTCCGCAGGTGCGGAAGGCGAAGACATCATTTTCGTTGCCCATGCTGCTGTGCATGGTGCAGTGGGGAGGGAAGCGAACGAACTTTCCGTGAACGAGTCAGCGCCATCCGATCCACGCCCTGTGTCTGAACTGGGGGGACCGCTGGAAGTTTCCGGGCGGTGGTTCCGGTGTGGCGGAGAAAAGGGGATCCTGCGCGGGGTGACGTACGGTCCGTTTGGTCCGGCGGCGGTGCGTGGTGGGTTGCCCGAGCCGGGAAGAGTGGCAGTGGATCTGGAAATGCTGGCGGGCTGGGGAGCCAATGCGCTGCGGCTATACGAGGTTCCGCCGCCGTGGTTTCTGGATGCCTGCGGTGGGCGGGGATTGCGGGTGCTGGCAGGCATTCCGTGGACTGATCACATTGATTTTCTGAGGAGTTCCGCGGCGCGCCGGGCGGTGCGGCAGGCGGTGGCGTCGGGCGTGCGGCAGCTGGCTGGCCGTCCGGAAGTGGCCGCCCTTGTGGTGGGCAATGAGATCTCCGCTGCGCTGGTCCGCTGGCTGGGGTATGGCCGAGTCGAGGCATTCCTTGATGAACTGATTGATGAAGCGCAGCAGCAGTCGGGCGGGCTCCCGGTTTCCTATGCGAATTATCCGAGCACGGAATTCCTGCAGCCTGGTCGGGCGGATTTCGCGGCATGGAATGTGTATCTTGAAGATGCCGGGGCGTTCCGGCGGTATCTGGAACGGCTGCATCATCTTGCGGGTGACCGACCGCTCGTGATCTCCGAGTTCGGGGCCGATGCGGCCAGACTTGGTGGCGAGGCGCAGGCTGTCCTGCTGCAGGCGCAGCGGCAGGCCTGCGAGGAAACCGGAACGGCCGGGCACTTCCTGTTTTCGTTCACCGATGCCTGGTGGCGGGGTGGCAAGGAGGTCAGTGGATGGAATTTCGGGCTGACCGGTCCGGATCGGCAGCCGCGTCCGGCATGGTTCCGGCTCCGGGGGGACGCAGATGCCGGGCGGGTGCGGTCGGCTGCGGGAAAGAGTCCGGCGGTTTCCGTGATCGTGTGCACCCGGAATGGTCACCGGACCCTGCGCGACTGTCTGGCTGGGCTGGCGCGGCTGAATTATCCCGACAGCGAGGTCATTGTGGTCGACGATGGTTCGCGTCCGGGCATTGCGGCGATCTGCGGTGAATTTCCGGGCGTGCGCTGCCTGCGTCAGGAGGCGGCTGGGCTTGGCATGGCGCGCAATGCCGGGGCGTCCGTGGCAGGTGGGACCATCCTTGCGTACACGGACGACGACTGCATTCCTGATGCGGACTGGCTGAGGTTTCTGGTGCGGGCCTTTGATGATCCGGGGGTGGGGGCTGCGGGTGGACCCAATGTGCCGCCGCGGCCGGTGACGGCGGCGCAGGCCTGTGTCATGGCTGCTCCGGGGGCGCCGGCGCAGGTTCTGCGCAACGACCGCGAGGCCGAGCACATTCCCGGCTGCAATCTAGCGGTCCGGGCGTCGGTTTTTGCGGAAGTGGGCGGATTCGGGGCCGAGTATCATGCAGCGGGAGACGACGTCGATTTCTGCTGGAAGGTGCTGTCGCGTGGCTGGAGGATTGCGCCGGTGCCGGCTGCGGTGGTCTGGCATTACCGGAGGTTCAGTGCGCTGGCCTACCTGCGTCAGCAGGCAGGCTATGGAAAAGCCGAAGCCCTCCTCATGGGGTCGCATGCGGATCGTTTCGGCGACGATGGCGGGGCGCGCTGGGAAGGGGTGGTGTACGATGCCGCGCAGCGGAGGCTGGGCTGGACGAATGCGGTGGTTTATTCCGGGAGGTACGGGCTGGCCGGGTACCAGGGCGTGTACGAGCGTGGGGAAGGACAGTGGCTCAGCAGCGGATTGGGGTGGTGGTGGACCGTGGCCGGACTGGCTGCGGCGTCCATCTTCGTGAGGGGGCTCTGGCCGCTGCCGCTGGTCATGGCGTTGCTTGCTTTCGCCGTTGCCGGGGTGCGGGCGCGGCGGCTCGTGCTGCCGTCGGGCTGGGACCGGATTCCCAACCGTCTGCTGCTGGCGTGGCTGCTCCTCCTCCAGCCGGTGGTGCGGAAGGGATCGCGTTTCTTCTGGCGGATGCTCCATGGTGTCCCTCGGCCCGGCGGGCTATCGCCATGGCCGCATGGTCCTGCCATCCGCTGGCTGCGTGGAGGCATGGGGAATGTCACGGTGGCCGGGCTTCGGTTCGGCAGTGCGTCCGGAACCGACCGCCATGATCTTCTCCATGCGCTCGCCGGGCAGGGGGCTGGAGTCGGCCACGGCTGGGACCGCTGGGATCTCCTGGTGGGAAGCCGCGGTGTGCGGGTGCTCACCGTCACTGAATATCATGCGGCCGGCAATGTCACGAGAGTCCGCTGCGCCCTTGCGGGCTGGCGGGTGGCCATCGCTGCCGCAGCTGCGGCTCTGGCCGTCCTTCTGTTCGCAGCGGGGCCCCCGTGGCACCATGCCCGTGATCGGCGAGGCCGCCTGCGTGCCCGTGACCGTGTCGCCGCGGAAGTTGGAGCTGACGGCCGATGCGCGCAGCGTCGCCTCGGGCATCGTGTTGACGCAGCCATCCACGACCAGGCCCATGACGTACATGTCGGC
>CAZSDE010000558.1:2353-2747 GCA_964605435.1 uncultured Akkermansia sp. | reverse complement strand
TCATGGTCCCGATGGTGTCGATGTAATCGACGTGCTCCATTCTGTGGTAGGCGACGACGTCGCGGTCTCCAGCCTTGCGACGCTGTGGGCCTGGTACGCCGTCCCACGACATCGGTTTTCCGTTGGCGGAGGGTACCATTCCCAGTTCCTCGTCGGTGAGCGGCGCAATCGAAGGCCATGGATAGGAGATATCAAACAACCACTTTTCGGGCGGATACTGGCGCGTGGCATCGGGTGCGAGACCCGGCCAATAGGCACCGAGCGCGGCGCACAGTTTGGCCCTCAGGGTGCGGGCGGTGCGCTGGGAGCAGTCGGCCCAGCCCATCACGTCGGTGAGCGAGAGGTTGATCTCGATCCTCCCGTCGCCCAGGTAGGGGTGGCGGTGCGGGCGGTC
>CAZSDE010000558.1:0-2343 GCA_964605435.1 uncultured Akkermansia sp. | reverse complement strand
GGGGAGCCTAGTCCATGACCCACCAGATACTTGTGGATGTCATTGCCCCCATTGGTGGAACGCACGCCAATGCTGACGTCCCAGCCTGGATCGAACAGTCCCGGTGAACCATCGGAGAAACCAACCTTGTCGAAATTCAGCGGTCCATTCGGCTTCTGCACCGGCAGCGCCGCTGGATCCACACCGGGCGAGGGGTTCTGGGAAACGATGGCCGTCACCGTGTCGTCCGAGATGCTGAAACCTATCGGGAGTTCCACATTCGCCGCGATACGGGCGTGGGACAGCGCGAGGGGCGGAACCGTCCAGAGCGTCGCGCGGAGCCGCTGTGGAACTTCGGTTTTCCACCAACGCATGAGATCCCGCTGATTGATCTTCGGGAGGAAGTCCGGCAGCCCGACGAGGACAAATGCTGCCCTTGTGTTGCGGACGCCCTGCTCCTGCAGTTGCGGGCAAGTGGCGGCGACCCAGCCATCTCCCGTACCGTCCGTATAATGCAGGGCTTCATAGCCTCCCTTGCTGATGGTTTCCATCAGGTCGGGATGCCCATTCAGGCTCTCGATCTTTTCGTCGACGACTCGATGCCGGATGTTGATATACTCCGGAGCATTCCTTGGGGAATCCTGATCGGCATCCCCATAGTATCCAGGCGAAGTTGGCACACTGGCATTGGGCATGACAAAGTAGGACGAAATCTGGATGTTCTTGGTATTTCGGCTCAGCGTGTTATGCCATGGGAAGGTCAGCAGCTTTCCCTTATATCTGGCCTCCCGGATCAGCGGCCCCGGCTTCGGTACCACCAGACCTTTTCCATCGGTCTTGCTTTCGGACAGCGAGGCAATGCTCGCGTCCTTGGCCACAAAGGGATCCTGTTCAAGATCGTCTCCAGTCCAGCCGGTGGTCAACCCCTGGCCTTGCAGAGTTCGATGGAAGCTGGCGATGATGTCGTTGCGCATGCCGCTGCTCAGCTGGATTTCGAGGTTCATGCTGGCGATGCATTCCTTGCCAGTGAACAGTTTGTGGACCGGCACCCAGAACTCGCGTTGGCTGTCGCCTTCCTGAGGATCCTGAAGGCCGAACTTTCCGTCGTAGCCGGTGACTCGCTTGGCGAGGTATGCGGCAAAGCGCCGGGGTGTCACCCGGAAATCGAACGGCTTCGATTCATCAAGGACCGTGAATGACCGGAGTTTCGCATCATAAAATGGCTCGATGGTCCCCAAGCGGGCGATCCCGGTCCGCGAGAAGCACAACTGCGCGTGGCGCCCGTTGGCGGACATCGGAGCATTCCTGTAGTGCAGCGCAAATACGACGATCGCCATGTCTTCCGGGGCGATGCCATCCCGGAGTTGTGCGAGGGTAGCTTTCCGGGACGCATAGATGTAGTTTTCAACCGTCTCGATTTCCTCGAGGGTGGGAAAGCCCCCGAGTTTTGCACCATTGCGGCCAGCAACCACGCTTGGCGCGGCAAGCGCATGATAAAGAAGGCTTTGGTCTGGATGACCAGGTTCGATGGCCCTGGTTCCATGCGAGGCGAAGTCACCGAAGCCCGGGCAGGTTCGATCGATTTTGGTGAGCGGCTTGCTGAGTTCGCTCTCCAGATCTTTGGCGAGCAGGTCGAACTGACCTCCGGTCGCGTCGAGAAGCAGATCGCGCCAGCCCATTTCTGCGAGGCGGCGGCAGGTTCGGGAGACGAGCGAGATGAGCGTCTCTGGTTCGTTGGTTTGCGCTGAAAGTCCCGAGCAGCCCATGGATAGCACGGCGAATCCGAGGGTGCCTCGCGTGAGGAACTCCCGACGGGAGGTGACCTGCAGTTCTCTTGTGTTGTTCATTTGGTTTGACGTTGATTATTAAATGAGTTTGTATGGTAGTGGTATGGAAGACAGGGTTATCCGCAGGAATGCTGGTACGTGCGGATCCGGGCGTTTGCCCGGTTCGAGCGCAGTGGCTGTTTGCGGCTGCTGGAGTCTGACCGCTGAGATTCAGACTGGTTGGCGTGCTTCTGATGCAAAGTGAAACAAAGGCGTCGCATGCTCATGGAATGGGCACGGATTTGATCACAGGAGAGCCGGGTCCGGTCTCCGGGCGGAAAGCACTGGTGGCGAGCGGCACGGCTCGTGATCGCATCTTGAATCGCCACAGGTCGGATCATTGACGCTGAGCATGGGGCCATCGGCCGCATCAAGGCAAACCTTGGAATTGGGGGTTTTTTGGGGATGGTGACGAGATTCACCCGCGGTCGGTCAGATCCCGAAAGGGTTTGCCTGACCTGGGAGCCTGTTGAAAAACCCGGACTGGTAGCGCGGCGAGGCATTCTTCCACGAGGCGAGGCGCAACAAAGGAGAAGGT
>CAZSDE010000557.1:0-2750 GCA_964605435.1 uncultured Akkermansia sp. | reverse complement strand
CCATGGTTCCATGATGCAGGAATGATACTCGTAGAATGCCTTTTTGGCGTCGCTCATCGACTCATGCCCGGCCCACGGCTCGGGAATCATCATCATCATGGCATGCGGCAGCGAGCGGCCCGCCAGCGTCAGCAGTTCAAGCGTGTTGTCGAAAATCGTGGAGTCGGACCCGTCCACGTTGATGACTGGCTTGATCTTGTGGATGTCATCTCCAAAGAGTTCGGAAGCGAGCAGGGACTGCCGCGCGATCATCCAGTTGATGTTGCCGCGCAGCGTATTGATCTCGCCGTTGTGCGCGATGTAGCGGTAGGGATGCGACCTCTCCCAGCTCGGGAAGGTGTTGGTCGAAAAGCGCGAATGCACGAGAGCGAGCGCACTCTTCATGTCCGGATCCCGCAAGTCGGCAAAATACGAACCAACCTGCTCCGGAGTCAGCATTCCCTTGTAGACGAGGGTCCGGCAGGAAAGGCTGGGAGCGTACCAGAACCGGTCGGTGCCCTGCACCCGGATCGCGTTGTGCGCCACCTTCCGGATCACATAGAGCTTCCGCTCGAAGGCCGCATCGTCTGCCAGCGCGGCATGGCGGCGGATGAAAACCTGCAGCGAAAAGGGCTCACTCGCCTTCGCGGATTTCCCCAGTCCGGTATTGTCGGTGGGAATGTCCCGCCAGCCAATCACCGGGCAGCCCTCGGCAGCACACACTTCCTCGAATTTCGCCTTCGCCCGGGCCCGCGCCTCGGGATCCGGAGAGGTGAACAGGTTCGCCACCCCATACTGCCCCGCTTCGGGGAGTTCGATGCCGACCGCCGCCGCCGCCTTCTTCAGAAATTCATGCGGTACCTGAATCAGAATTCCGGCACCGTCGCCCGTCCCTTCCTCCACACAGGCTCCCCGGTGGTCTAGATTCACCAGCACCGTGAGCGCCCCAGCCACAATGTCGTGAGATTTTCGACCCTTCATGTGCACAACGAAACCGACGCCGCAGGCGTCATGCTCAAACCTCGGGTCGTACAGACCTTGCTTCTCGGGGTATCCTGGGTTGTTCATTGATATGGGTCGCGATGAGAGATGTTGACCGCCGGCCTTCCTCGCGGCTGGAAGGCGGTTCGACGGGGGCGCGCAATTAAAGGCCCTCCACCACAGGGTCAAGGACGCTTTCCCTGAAAACTAAGCAATCCAGGGGCCAAATCTGTCTCCGATTTTTGCCCGATTCCACAGCCGGGTACCCATGGATCCCGGAAATGATCAGGACAACGCGGCCCCATCCCCATCCATCCCATGCCTCCAGGCAAGCCGGCGGGCCTCCTCTTCGAACGACGACGCGCTGTAACCAGACAGCAGACAATCAGCGAGATACCGCCGCAGAAAGCCTGTCAGGCCCCCGCAGCGCTCGGCCTGGCCGGTGTGGACACACTCATGCGCGAGAAGGCCCGGTTCCCCGCAGGCATCCCCACGGACATAAATCCCATACCGCAAAGCCATTCCAATCGTCTGACTCCCATCAAAATTCCAGCGCGCCGCCAGACGCTGCATCCAGCGGAACCCGGGAAAGGGAATTTCATCGACCACGAGGACGCGCACGCGCTCAGGACATCCCACGCCGCAGCCCCGCGCCATGTCCAGTTCGGCCGGGCTGAGAGGACGTCCGCCCCGCACGGCGCGCCGCTCCATCCGCCAGGCCCAGACCCCCACCCACGGAAGGCTCGCCAGCACAGCAGCTTGTATCAGAATCCAGCGCATTGTGCTGCTTCTCTCACCCTAACTCTACCGCCCGCAATCGGGGAAATCTGCCAACCTTTCCCGGAGCCTCCTTGCACCCTCCCGGGCTCCGTGCTTAATCGCCCTCCTTTCCCTTTCATTCCCTACCCTTTTCCCTCGGGGTCCTCAAGGCCGCCGGAGCCCGCCACGGCATTTCGTTCTCCTTCAATCACCAACTGGTGGGCGGAGCCGCCATTGATGCGACCGGCAAGGCGCTTCCCCCGGAAACCCTTGCGGCCTGCGAGGCCTCCCGCGCCATTCTGTTCGGATCGGTCGGCGGCCCGAAATGGGAATCGCTTCCCCCGGCAGAACAGCCGGAACGCGGGGCACTCCTTCCGCTGCGCAAGCACTTCGGTCTCTTCGCAAACCTCCGTCCCAGCATCTGCTACCCAAGCCTGACCCACGCCAGCCCGGTCAAGAACGAACTCATCGACGGTGGCTTCGATGTCCTCTGCGTGCGCGAACTGACCGGCGGCATCTACTTCGGCCAGCCCAAGGGACGCCGCGAAATCGATGGCGAAATGACTGCCATCGACACCATGGTGTACAAGAAAAGCGAGATCGAACGCATCGCCCACGTCGCCTTCTCCGCAGCCAAAGGCCGCCGCCGCCACGTCACAAGCATCGACAAGGCCAATGTGCTCGAAAACGGTCTCCTATGGCGCGCCACCGTCGAGGAAGTAGCCAAATCATACCCTGAAGTGACACTCGCTCACCTCTACGTGGACAATGCTGCCATGCAGCTGATTCGCCGCCCGCGCGAATTCGACGTGGTTCTCGCCGAGAATCTCTTCGGGGACATCCTCAGCGATGAAATGGCCATGATTGCAGGCAGCCTCGGCATGCTGGCCAGCGCTTCGCTCGGCCGCAGCACCGACGGCCGCTACTTCGGCCTCTACGAACCCAGCGGCGGCTGCGCCCCGGACATCGCCGGCAAAGGCATCGCCAACCCGATCGCCCAGATCCTCTCCGCCGCCCTGCTGCTGCGCTTC
>CAZSDE010000556.1:0-2759 GCA_964605435.1 uncultured Akkermansia sp. | reverse complement strand
TGCTGGTGATCGAGCACAATGTGGATGTGCTGAAGTGTGCTGACTGGGTGATTGATCTGGGGCCGGAGGCGGGTGCGGCTGGAGGGCTGCTGGTGGCGGAGGGAACGCCTGAGGAAGTGGCGCGCGTGGAGGGATCGCACACCGGGCGGTTTCTGGCGGAAGTGCTGGGCGGAAGGCGTCCGGCGTCGGGTGTGGAGCCGGGCGAAGGAATCGGGTCAGGGCTCACGGTGGCCGTGCCGCGGGGGATCAGCATCCGTGGGGCGCGGGAGCACAATCTGAAGAATCTGAGTGTGGAGATTCCGCGGGATCAGTTTGTGGTGGTGACCGGGTTGTCCGGGTCTGGGAAGAGCACGCTGGCATTTGACATTGTGTTTGCGGAGGGGCAGCGGAGATTTCTTGATAGCATGTCGGCATATGCGCGGCAGTTTGTGGAGCAGATGGAGCGGCCTGAGGTGGATCATGTGAGCGGGTTGCCGCCGACGGTGGCGATTGAGCAGAGGATCAGCCGTGGGGGAGGGAAGAGCACGGTGGCGACGGTGACCGAGGTTTATCATTTCCTGCGGCTGCTGTATGCGAAGTGCGGGGAGCAGGAATGTCCGCGGTGTCGGGTGGCGGTGCAGCAGCAGAGTGCGGGAGCGATTGCGGAAGCGGTGCGCGGGGCGCTGCGGCGTGGGCCCGTGAGGATCTGTGCGCCGGTGATCCGCGGGCGGAAGGGGTATCATACGGCGGTGGCCGAGGCCGCGGGGAGGCAGGGATTTACGGAACTGGTAGTGGATGGGAAGCTGGTTTCCGTGGACGGGTTCGAGAAGCTGGAGCGATTCAAGGAGCACAGCATTGATGTGGTGGTGGCTCATGTGACGGGCAAGCCATCGATGGCCGAGCTGGATGGGCAGGTGAGGCGGGCGCTCGAGGTTGGCCGTGGGGTGGTGAGGATACTGGAGAAGGGAGGGAAGGCGACGGTGCTCAATGCGCGGCGCTGCTGTCCGGAGTGTGGTGAATCCTTTGATGATCTTGATCCCCGGCTGTTTTCCTTCAATAGTCCGCATGGGTGGTGTCTTGACTGCCGTGGGTATGGGACGCTGCGGGAAGGGATCGAATTGGATACGACGCGGGCGGCGTCCGTGATGGAGGCTGAGTTGCTGGAGGAAGCGCGGCGCGAGTCCGACCGGCCCGAGGATCTGCGCACCTGTCCTTGCTGCCGCGGAGGGCGGCTCAACCGTGAAGCCCTGCATGTGCGGGTGCAGGGGCAGACCCTCGCTGAGCTGACGGCATTGCCGGTTGCCGGTGTGCTGCGGCAGTTGGCATCGTACCGTTTCAGCGGGACGCAGGCACTCATTGCGCGCGACATCATGAGCGAGATCGGGCAGCGTCTGCGGTTTCTCGAGGAAGTTGGTTTGGGGTATCTGCAGCTTGGGCGCAGTGCGACCACGCTGAGTGGCGGGGAGAGTCAGCGCATCCGGCTGGCGGCGCAGCTGGGATCGAATCTGAGCGGGGTTCTGTATGTGCTCGACGAGCCGACCATTGGGCTGCATCCGCGGGACAACGAAGCTCTGCTGAACACGCTGACGGCGCTGCGGGACAAAGGGAATTCGCTTCTTGTGGTGGAGCATGACGAAGAGACGATGCGGCGGAGCGACTGCATCATTGATCTGGGGCCCGGGGCCGGGAAGTTCGGGGGCGAGCTGATGGCGCAGGGGACGGTGGCCGAACTGGCGGCGAATCCGGCGTCGGTTACTGGGCGGACCCTTGGGAAGCCGATGCGGCATCCGCTGCGTGGGTCGCGCCGGGCCTTGCCATTGGCTGGCGACGAGGCTGGCTGGCTGCGGGTGCGGGGGGCGCGTGCCAACAATCTGCGGAATGTGGACGTGGCGATTCCGCTGGGTCGGCTGAGTGTGATCACGGGGATCAGTGGAAGCGGGAAGAGCAGCTTCATGCGTGGGGTGCTGCATCCGTCCGTGAGTGCTGTGCTGGGGGCGAAGCGGGCTGGTGCGGTCAAGCTGACTGGCTGCGATGCCGTGCTGGGGGTGGAGCGGATTGAGGCTGTGTATGAAGTGGATCAGTCACCGATTGGGAAGACGAGCCGGAGCACCCCGGGGACGTATCTGAAGGTATTTGATGAGATCCGGGCCTTGTTTGCGGCGGTGCCTGCGGCGAGGCTGCGTGGGTATGCGGCTGGGCGGTTTTCCTTCAATACCGAGGGAGGGAGGTGCGAGGCGTGCGGGGGCAACGGGGTGATCCGGCATGAGATGGCGTTTCTGCCGGTGAGTCATGTGGTGTGCACCGAGTGTGGCGGGCAGCGGTACAACCGGGCCACCCTTGAGATTGAGTTCGGGGGTTGCAGCATTGGTCAGGTCATGGACATGACGATTGCGGAGGCGGCGGATTTCTTTGCTGCGCATCCGAAGATTGCGAGGACCCTGCGGTTGCTGGTGGATACGGGGACGGGGTATCTGCGGCTGGGTCAGCCCAGTCCGACGTTGTCCGGTGGGGAAGCGCAGCGGCTCAAGATGGTGGCCGAACTGAGCCGCGGGGTGGCGCGCAGCGAGCATGCGCGGCTGCGGCGCAACCGGGAGCCGAAGGGCAATCTGTATCTGATCGAGGAACCGACCATTGGGCTGCATCCGAGTGATGTGGCGAAGCTGCTCGACGTGCTGCATCGGCTGGTGGATGATGGTCATACGGTGGTGGTGATTGAGCCTAATCTTGATGTGATGGCCGAGGCCGACTGCATCGTGGACATGGGGCCTGAGGCGGGAGCC
>CAZSDE010000555.1:0-2773 GCA_964605435.1 uncultured Akkermansia sp. | reverse complement strand
CCTCGGACGGCGTTTCGAAAGTCAGGGTCACGGGCACCCCTCCCTCGTACAAGGCCACGGCCTCAGGCTGACCCGGCAGAGGCGGCACCCGCCGCCGCTGAATCACCCCGCGGTGCGCCCGCCGTCCATCAATCGTCCGCCGCCCATCCCGCGGCAGCCACGGCTCAACCGCTCCAAGCAGCCGATCGGCCAGCCTCAGCCGGACATCGCGGTTCAATTCATAACAGTAACAGCCGGCGGCATCGTAGTCTTCATGCAGACAGACCGCCGCCGCATACCGGCGCACGCCCACCAACTCCCGCCAGGCCAATACCAGTGGATCACCAGCCAGATGAAAGCACCGGTTCAGATCCCGTCCCTCCCCGTCCACCCGCGTGTTCGCCGCCAGCCCGCAAGGATTGAACAACGGAACCACCGTCACCGCATGCTCCCGGAAAAAATCAGGATGCTGCTCCGCCCAGCCCAGCAGCCCCGCCACCGCCGCCGCCTCATCCCCATGCACCCCTGCCGATAAATACAGCCACGGGCCATCCACCCCGCGGCTCTCCAGCACCAGAACCGGACCAGCCGCCGTCTGCCCCAATTCACTCACCCGCATCCCCGCCCGACGCGCCACCGCCCGCCAGCGGCGCACCACCTGAGCCGGATCATGCGAGTCACAAAGCGGCGTCAGGCGCGCCAGTCCCTCCGTTGCTCCTTGCTCCATCCCATCACGCCTACACCTCGCCCTGAAACACTTCCAGCAGATACCGCAGCCGCTCGTCCAGCACACTCATCCCGAGCAGGGGCTGCCTCAGCGAGGCGTCCCCCAGAAAATTCGCCGCCACAAAATCCGCCAGCACCTCCGGATCCTCAATCGATCCCACCCGCTCGGCCATCTCCGCCGCCCCCCCACGCCGCAGCACCTCCGCCGCCCGCTCCATGAGCAAGGAACTGAGTTCCACCACCTCTCCCTCGTCCTTCACACTCGTCTGCAGAGGCACCACCTCCGCTAGCCGGAATGGCTCACGCTGCTTCCACGATTTCAACCGTACCCTCTTGACCCCCTGCAGCACGAGATGCGCCGTCCCATCCTCATGCCCAATGCAGGCACGCACCAATCCCGCCGTGCTGAACGAATCAATTCCCTCGTCACTTTCTTCCTCCCCCGACAGAAATCCCACGCAGAACATCCGGTCCATCCGCAGCACATGCTGCAGCAACTCGCGGTACCGGGGCTCGAAAATAAACAGTGGCAACATACCGTGCGGCATCAGATTGCAGCGCGACAGAAGCATCACAGGGAGAGTTTCAGGAAGCACCACCACAGGTTTGGCCAGGATTAAGGACGCTGAGTAACGCAGCCCGTCCCCCCGCCGGATGCTCTTCCCTGACACCCTTCCCGCGACCACGCGGATTTTGCTCTTTCCCAGCGGTTCCCGCCGCGTATCCCTTCCACCGATGAAGTTCCTCCGCCTCTTCCGTCCCTTCGCCGCCACCGCCATCGCAGGCATGGCCTCCCTCACCTTCACCAGCTGCGCCGCCCCCGCAAAGAAAACCGCCAGCCGCTCCGCCGACGGCCGCACCTTCGACGTCCCGGCCTACCGCGCGACCAACCCGAAGAACGTCCGCGTCAAAGCCTCCGTCAACCACCGTGCCGTCTACGTTCTCGAAGGCGACAAGCCACTCCTCGTCACCCCGGCGAATTTCGGAGCCCCCGGTCACGGCACTCCACTCGGCAACCACCGCGCCTACGCCCGCATCCGCAACAAACGCTCCATGAGCTACGGCAAATACCCCATGCCCTTCTGGGTCGAATTCCGCCCGGGCTACGGCTTCCACGGCGGCTGGGTCCACGCCGTCAATAAATCCCATGGCTGCGTCCGCCTCCCATGGAACGTCGCTCCCAAATTCTGGGAACTCGTCCCCCTCGGCACCCCCATCAACGTCGCTCCCAACCAGCCAGAAGACCTCACCCTCGGGAAAAACATCCCCCGCCTGAACGACGCCACTGCCCCGGAATGGCCTCAGAACGTTCTCTGGACCGACCGCGTCTTCCACATCACGGACGGTCGCAAGGTCTTCGAAAACTGATCGCCCACGGAGATTGACTCCGGCCGGGTCGTGAGGCATCTTCACGGGGAATTCTTCCTTCCCTGCGAGATCCCTCATGGCCAGTCCCGCTCACCAGTGCCCCAACTGCCAGCACCCCCTGCCGGACGGCTGCCCCCGCTGCTTCCACTGCGGCTTCTCCCTCGCAACCCTCGACGGGCTTCTCGGTGCCGACGAATTCATCCTCGAACGCATCCAGGACGAAGCTTCCTGCTTCTCGCCCGATGACCTCACGCGCCTCACCGCCGCCATCAGCGCATGGGATAGCCGCTTCCCCGGCTACTTCACCGCGGTCTTCGCTGGACCCATCCCGCATCCGGTAAGCGCCCGCACTTTCGGCACATGGCTGCTCAACCGCGCCGCATTGCCAGGAGTCGATCTCTCCCGCCCCAACGACTGCGGTCTCCTCCTCGCGCTCGACCCCTTCGGAGGAGAACTCGCCGCCGTCACAGGCTACGCACTGGAAGCATGGCTGCCCCAGGCAAACCTCACATCAGCCCTCCACGCAGCCCTCCCCCCCCTCGCCGCCGCCCAATGGCGCAAGGCCATCCTCGCTGTCCTCACCACATTGTCCGATCACCTCGCGAAGTCAGCCACGCTCTCCGGCGGTTTCACCCCCAATGTGTCCCGCGGCACCAGCCCCACCCCCCTCGCCCACCTCCCCAGAATCCGCCGCCCCCGG
>CAZSDE010000554.1:0-2776 GCA_964605435.1 uncultured Akkermansia sp. | reverse complement strand
CGTCTGCCATGCTTCGACAGCAGCATTCTCCTCCGGTGACCGCGATGTGCTCACCTTTCCGAAGATCCCCTTGATCCGCTCCGGCAGCGCCGGGTCATATTCCGCCTTCCCCACGGCAAGGCTCCCCTTCCCGTCCATGCTGGCCGCCGCAAGCATCCTCTTGCCATCCGGACTGTAATCGACTGCCCAGATTCTCCCCTCCATCGCAGGATACCGCCGGATCAGATTCGAATTGTCCCCGATCCGACGCTGCACTTCGCGGAAAACCCGGTAAACCTGCGGCACCCCGTCAGCACCTCCCACGAGGATTTCATCCCGCAGCGGATGCCGCGCAATCGCCGCCAGCCCGCCCTTCAGCGCTCCCGGAGTAATGCTGGTCAGATTGTCCACAAACCGCTCCGTCGCCAACTCCGTCAGCTTGGCAGACATGTCGCGCCCACACGAAATGACATGGTCGCCCTTTACCGAAAACACCGTATCAAGGACCCAGTCATCATGGCTCGCCATGAAGAGAACCTGACGCCCGGCCTCCAGATCTATCGCCCGTACAGATTTGTCAGCGGCACAGCCAAAGGCAAGCAGCTTCCCATCAGGAGACCACGACACCCCATAGACCGTATCGGCGGTAGCCGGCCACGAGAGCTGCAACTCGCCCGACGGAATCTTCCACACCTGCAGTTCTCCCATCCGGGCAGGCAAGCCCCCCGTCGCCGCAAGATACTTCCCATCCCTGCTGAAACTGAGACTGGTGAGCCGTTCGGACAAACCAATGAGCCGCCGCACATGGCCGCTCCCATCAGCCCGATGCAGGAGAATCTCATGGAAACCAGTCACCGCAATCCACTGTCCATCGGGTGACCACGCCACCGCATCAATGCTCGGCGGACGCAGATACACGGGAGGACGGCCAGCGTCGTGCCGCACCATGGCATTCGGTGGTGTATCGTCCAACGCACCCTCGGCAATCCACCGCCCGATCAAATCCACCTCAGCCTTCGCCAGGGGCTCCGCATTCTTTGGCATCTCGGGCTTGCCACCCTCATGCGGCAGAATGTTCCGCATCAGCGATGATTCCTCCGGCTTACCCGGCACCACTGCCACTCCATCATCCTCACCCCCCTTCAAAAGCAAATCGTGACTCGTCATCACGTAGTTCCCCTTGGCCTTGGCCGGCTGATGGCATCCATGACAGGCCGCCTGGAGCACCGGACGGATCTGCCGGTAGTAGCTGATGGGTTTTTCCTCCGCAGACAAGTTCGCGAGACCCCCGGGAAGAACGAGGAGAATGAGTCGGCCAGTCCAGCGGAGATTCATGCACCCGGTCTTCCGCGGCTGCACCTTCCGCGCAACGCCGATTCGTTCCGCGCCCACGGCAGAAAACTCAACGCTCCACCCGCTTGCTGCCCCCGGCCATTTCCTTCTCCACCTCACCCAGACTGGCCATCGAGGTATCACCAGGGGTCGTCATGGCCAGCGCCCCGTGCGCCGCCCCATAATTCACCGCCTTCCCAGCATCATTGTGCGCCAGAAACCCATAAATCAATCCACTCGCAAAACTGTCGCCCCCGCCAACCCGGTCCATGATCTCAAGTCCCGGCCGCGCCGTCGCTTCGTGAAAGACCCCATCATGCCACAGAATCGCCCCCCAGTCGTTGATGGTAGCCGTCTTGACGGTCCGCAAAGTCGTGGCCGCCAC
This sequence comes from uncultured Akkermansia sp., assembly GCA_964605435.1. Taxonomy (GTDB): domain Bacteria; phylum Verrucomicrobiota; class Verrucomicrobiia; order Verrucomicrobiales; family V1-33; genus V1-33. The sequence continues at coordinate 1,080 of CAZSDE010000554.1, read as the reverse complement.
CTTGAAATTCGGAAACTCGGCCACCGCCCGCGTGATCATGCGCTGAAAACTCTCCGTTGGCACCGTGGTTAGATGCTCATCTACCCCCTCAACCTCAAAGCCAAGCGATGCCGTGAAATCCTCCTCGTTCCCAATCATCACATCCACGTTTCCCGCAATGCGTCGATTGACTTCCTGCGCCCGGGCCTTCCCTCCGATCGTCTTCCAGAGACTCGGTCGGTAGTTCAGATCGTAACTCACCATCGTCCCATGCCGGTGCGCTGCCTCGACGGCCTCAATGACCACCTCCGGGGTGGTATCGCTCAGCGCCGCAAAAATCCCTCCCGTATGGAACCATCGGACACCATGGCGTCCGAAAATCTCCTCCCAGTCAATGTCCCCGGGTTTGAGCTGGCTGGCCGCGGTGTTACCCCGATCCGGTACTCCCAGCGCCCCGCGGATGCCAAAGCCCCGCTCCGTGAAATTCAGGCCGTTCCGGACCGACCGGCCAATCCCATCGTACGGGACCCAGCGCACATAGCCGGTGTCCACCCCCCCCTGCATCATGAAGTCCTCGATCAGCCTCCCCACATCGTTCTCCGCAAACGCAGTCACGTGCGCCGTGCGCAGCTGGAAACACTTGCGCAGCCCACGCGACACATTGTACTCGCCTCCCCCCTCCCATGCCTGAAACTGCCGTGCCGTCCGTACTCGCCCCTCCCCGGGATCAAGCCGGAGCATCACCTCTCCCAGCGATAAACAATCCCAGCGGCATTCTTGAGCAGATTTAAGTGCAAGCATTGGATCAAGGGAGGTCGGATGACAGGCAAGTCAGTCCCGTGAGGAATGTTCATCCCGACACCGCATTCAAGCAGGTTTCTCGCTTTCCTCCGGATTCTTCAGCACCAGATCCGCACCGAACGCAACGATACTTGGACCACGGGCGCTAAGGACCGCAACCACGGAAAGTCCTCGCCCCCTCCCCGGGCCTGTGCGCCCGTCCAGGGTAAACCTGACCACGGCCCGGAAAACCGGCCTTTCCCGGAAACTGCACGGTCCCGGAAAACAAAGCGGCCCGTCTCCCCCTTTGAGGGAAGACGG
>CAZSDE010000553.1:0-2792 GCA_964605435.1 uncultured Akkermansia sp. | reverse complement strand
AATGCCTATTTTGCCGGGGTGCTGCAGGTGCTCGTCTATGCGGGGGCCGTCATGGTGCTCTTCCTGTTCATCATCATGCTGATGGATATCCAGGCCGAGCAGCGGCGGAAGCTGAACCGGGTCGCCGTGGTTGGCGGAGCTGCCCTTGTGCTGGGCCTTGTGGTTCAACTCGCCGGTGTCGTCGGGAGCTTCCGCGACGGCCGGGCCACCGTGACGGGAACAGCGCTCCGGCTCGCCGCAGCCGGCGAGGCCCGCAAGGCTGCGGGGCGCACGTCCGAGGGGATCAAGGCGGAGCTGGCGGCGGGTTCGCTGCCCGACACCAAACTGGTCGGGGAATCGCTCTTCACCGACTACCGGATGCACCTGCAGATGGTGGGGGTGCTTCTTCTTGTGGCGACTGTGGGTGTGGTGGTGATCAGCCGCCGGGAAGACCGTCCGGCCACGGGCAAGGGGGAGGGTAATCTCTGACTGACTGGCGACTATGGTGACCCTGAATGATTATCTGATTGCGAGTGGGCTGCTGTTTGCGCTCGGCCTTGCCGGGGTGGTGCTGCGCCGGAACATCATTGTGATCTTCATGTGCCTGGAGATGATGCTCAGTGCTGCCAATCTGAGTCTTGTGGCGTTTTCGCGGTTCCGGCTCCGGGATGGTCTGCCGGATTACGACGGACAGATGCTGGTTTTCTTCATCATCACGGTAGCGGCTGCGGAGGTGGCCGTGGGCCTGGCGATCATTGTGGCCCTGTTCCGGTCGCGGCGCACGGTGCATGTGGAGGACATCACCTCGATGAGCGGCTAGGATCAAACTTCATACAAGGAAAGCGACGATATGACCCTGACGAGTCCTGCTGCCATACTGCTGCTGCCGCTGCTGAGTGCAGCGCTCATCCTGCTTGTGCTGAAGCGGAGTGCCGGAGTCAGTGCGCTGGTGGCGACGGGTTCGGCGGTGGCGACGTTTTTACTGGCGGTGGCCCTGCTGCTGAAGGGTGGGGATGCGGAATCGGCGGTGCTCTACAACTGGAGTGCGGCTGGGAAGCTGAATCTCGACATTGCCCTGCGGAACGATGCGCTGAGCCGCGGCATGATGATTGTGGTGACGGGGATCGGGTCGCTCGTGCATATCTTTTCGCTGGTGTACATGAAGGATGATGCGGGCAAGGCGCGCTTTTTTGCGGGGCTCTCGCTCTTCATGTTTTCGATGACCGGAATCGTCTACGCGGACAATCTTCCCATGATGTTCATCTTCTGGGAACTGGTGGGCGTCAGTTCGTACCTGCTGATCGGTCACTGGTATGAGAAGAACAGTGCGGCCGATGCGGCCAAGAAGGCATTTCTGACGAACCGGATCGGCGATTTCGGCTTCATGATCGGGATTCTCATGCTGTGGACGCTGACGGGATCGCTGACGTTTGATGGGATTGCGGCGGGCGTGGCGGGTCTGGGACCCGAAGCGCGGGGCACGCTGACACTGGCGACCCTGCTGGTGTTCTGCGGGACGGTGGGCAAGAGTGCGCAGTTTCCGCTGCATGTATGGCTGCCGGACGCGATGGAGGGTCCGACTCCAGTGTCGGCGCTCATTCACGCGGCGACCATGGTGGCGGCGGGCGTCTACCTGATGGTGCGGGTTTCCTTCCTGATGGGAGTCTCCGATGCGGGGCAGGTGATTTCGTGGGTTGGCGGGGTGACGGCCCTGCTGGCGGCGCTCATGGCGACGCAGCAGAATGACATCAAGCGTATCCTTGCGTATTCGACGCTGTCGCAGCTTGGTTACATGGTGATGGCGGTGGGCCTGGGAGCCTCGCAGGCGTCGATGTTCCATCTGTTCACGCACGCGTGGTTCAAGGCGGGCTTGTTCCTTGGTTCGGGTGCTGTGATTTATGCCTGCCATCATGAACAGGATATCTGGAAGATGGGTGGGCTCTCGAAGAAGATGCCCGTGACCTTCCTGACGTTTGCGGCGTGCACGGCAGCCCTTGTGGCGGTTCCTTTTGTGACATCGGGTTGGTATTCCAAGGAAGCGATCCTGGAAGCGGCTCACCACCGCAGCCCTCTCCTGTTCGGTTTGGCGGCCTTCACGGCCCTGCTGACGGCCTTTTACATGACGCGTCTGCTGGTGGTGGCTTTCCTTGGGGAAGCCCGGGACGAGCACGGTGCGGGTCATGCCCATGAGGTGGGACCGCTCATGCTGCTGCCGCTTGTGGTGCTGGCGGCGATGGGGGTGGTTGCCGGTTTCGGAGCCGTCGCCGGCAAGATTCTCGGGCCAGAAATGCTTCCGGAGCATGGTCACTTCGGGATCGTCGGCATAGTTTCGATTGCCACGCTCGTCCTCGGGGCAGGTCTCGCGTTGGTGATGTACCGGGGACGCCGCAGCGATCCGGTGAACATTCCCCTCTTTGCGAAGAAGTTCTACTTTGATGAACTCTATGCGAAGCTGGTGGCGGTGTTCCAGGATGGGGTCGCCGCCGTGGCCCGGGTCCTCGACAGTCTCCTCATCGACGGGCTGGGGGTGCGTGGAACTGCCGGATTGGCCGCGGGAGCAGGTTCGATGCTGCGACGGCTGCAGGTCGGGAACATTCAAGGGTATGCCTTCCTCTTCGGACTCGGGGTCCTCGTGATTGTCTTCCTCGCCCTGGCCAAGTGAGAGTTCATTAACGGGATTTTCATTGATCTGGTCTGCGGAAATCGGCTACAGCCGACCGCGTGAATCAATTCCCCCGTTTTGCGTCTGTTCGCGCCACCCTGCTGGCCACTGGAGTTCTCCTTTCGGCCCGGGAAGTCTGGGCGCAGGGATG
>CAZSDE010000552.1:0-2810 GCA_964605435.1 uncultured Akkermansia sp. | reverse complement strand
CGCATGCGCCGCCGGATGCGCCGCCGGATGCGCTGCCGCCACCGGTTCTTCAATAGGCTCCTAACCAACCGGATTTTGCGGATCGTTGTGCCAGTTTTCGCCCCCTAAAGGCGAAACGGGCCCCGCAGAAGGCGCGGCGTATGCGAGGGGGATCTCATGCGCCGCGCTCTACTTTATCCCGGAGAGCGGGTACGGCCGCAGCCAAGGCATCGCTCTCCCGACTCAGCCTCGTCGGGCCGCCGACTTAACGGCTTCCCACGCGGCTTCCATTTCATCCGCCGTGGCGGCTTCCAGACTCCGTCCGTCCGTGGACAATCTGTCTTCCATGGCATCGAAGCGCTGCACGAATTTCGCATTGGCAGACGCCAGCAGCACTTCGGGATCAAGCTTCAGCTTCCGTGCCAGATTGGCCACCGTGAAAAGCAGATCGCCCACTTCCTCGGCCACAGCCTCGCGATCGCCGGAAGTAATGGCCGCTTCGGTCTCGGCAAGTTCCTCGCGGACTTTCTCAATGACACCACCAGCATCAGGCCAGTCGAAGCCAACCGTGGCGGCCTTCTTCTGAAGCTTCACAGCGCGCTGGAGCGACGGCAGGGCGCGGCTGATGCCCTCCATGCAGCGCTGCGGACGATTCCCTTTCTCGGCCCGCTTGATCTCATCCCACTGCGCGAGGACACCGGCCGTATCGCTGACCGTGCTGGCCGCATAGACATGGGGATGCCGGCGGATCAGCTTTTCCGCAATCCCATGCGCCACCCGGTCGAGATCGAAGGCTCCGCTCTCGGAAGCAATCTCGGCATGCAGGACGACCTGCAGCAGAAGATCGCCGAATTCCTCGCACATGTGCCCGCTGTCCGCGTTCTGCACGGCCTCGAGAACTTCGTACGCTTCTTCAATCAGATTCGGCAGGAGGCTCACGTGCGTCTGTTCCTGATCCCACGGACAGCCCCCGGGACTGCGCAGATCATGCACCACCCGCCGCAGCCGCGCGAGCCCGTCGGAATCACTGGGAGGAATCTTGCCTGGCATATCCGTATCAGTGGCCCCCCATGCCTTCATGCTCCTTGATGTATTCTTCCTTGAGACCAAGCGTCTCGGGAGCATGCAGGACGAGCATCTTGCGCCGCACATCGGCAGGCACCGTCGACCGCGTCGCCTTCGAAACCACCACCATCAGGAAAAGCGCCAGCGGCAGGCCCCAGATGGCCGGCTGCTCGGCAAGGGTCCGGATCAGGGGATGCTGCGCATACCATGCCTTCAGCCCATCCGCCCCCCAGTTGTCCGCAAACATCGTGCTCACAATCGACCCCAGACTCAGCAGACCACCCGCCAGCATGCCCGCCGCCGCCCCCTTCATGGTGATCCCACGCCACCACGTGCTCAGAAACAGCAGCGGAAAATAACTGGTCGCCGCAATCGCAAAGGCCCAGCCCACCAGCATGTTGATCTCGAAATTCTCCACAACCAGCCCCAGCAGAATGGCGGCGGCCCCACACACGAAGGCAAAGACCTTGAACATCTGCATCCGTTCCTGCGCCGTGCTCTGCGGCCGCAGAATCCGTCCGTAAATGTCATGCGCAAGAGCACCGGTGATGCTCACCAATAACCCGCTGAACGTACTCATGAACGCCGCAAAGGCCCCCGCACAGGTCACGCCACTGAGCACACTGCCCCACACCCCACCCAGCAGCAGCGGCAGCTTGAGCACACTGCCATCCGTCCCCTTCACCCCGGACGCACCATTGTACAGCTCAGGCATCAGGTTCCGACCCAGCACCCCGAAGACCGGAGGAAACAGATAGAACACCCCAATCAGAATCATCACCCACATGGTCGTCCGCTTCGCCGCCACCCCATCGGGATTCGTGTAGAACCTCACCAGAATGTGCGGCAATCCAGCCGTCCCGCACACCAGCGCAATGATCAGCGAATACGTCCACAGCAGCGCATACGGCTTCGTATCCGCAATCGCCACCCCCGCCTTCTGCGCGGTCACCGCAGGCTTCGACGACCGCGGCCCAAACGGCGCAATCCACGCCGCATCAGCCGGCACACTCACCTTCTTCGCCGCATCATTCGGCGGCAATGCTTCCCGCTTCACCCCAGCCTCGGCCGCCCTTGCCTCCACCGTCACTCCCGCAGCCTGCTCCCCAGCCGTCAGATTCGCCCGCAGATGCGACGAATACCCTCCAAACACCGCCACCAGCACAAAAACCGGCACGGAAATCGCAAACATCTTCAGCCAGTACTGGAAGGCCTGCACCAGCGTGATCCCCTTCATCCCGCCCAGCGCCACATTCACGGTGATGACCGCTCCCACCACGGCCACCCCCACCCAGTACGGCAGCCCGGGAATGATGTACGCCAACGCCTTCCCCGCCCCGTTCATCTGCGGCATCGTATAGAAAAACCCGATGAAGAGCACAAAAGTCACCGCAATCTTCCGGAACAGCGGCGAATCAAAGCGACCCTCCGCAAAATCCGGAATCGTATACGCCCCGAACCTCCGCAGCGGCCCAGCAATGAACAACAGCAGAAACAGATACCCGCACGCATAACACACCGGATACCACAGCGCATCATACCCACTGCTCATCACCATGCCCGCAATCCCCATGAAACTCGCCGCACTCAGATACTCCCCGGAAATCGCCGAGGCATTCCACCCCACACTCACCGACCGGCCCGCCACAAAGAAATCCGACGCCGTGCGCGCCTTGCGCGCCGCCCAGAATCCCATCCAGATCGTCAGGGCCACCGTCACCCCCGACAAGGCCACCACCCAGAAATCCAGCTTCAGCTCAATCGCC
>CAZSDE010000551.1:0-2814 GCA_964605435.1 uncultured Akkermansia sp. | reverse complement strand
ATTATGCAGCGTCCCGCCCGCCCCGTCGACCCAATTTCCGTCAGCGCGCCGGCAACTCCAGAAAATTCCGCAGCAACTGCTTCCCTTCCACCGTGAGAATCGACTCCGGATGAAACTGCACCCCATGCACCGGCATCGTCCGGTGCCGCAGCCCCATGATTTCCCCCTCAGGCGTGCGCGCCGCAATCTCAAGGCACTCCGGCAGAGTCTCTTCCTTCACAGTCAGTGAATGATAGCGCGTCGCCTCAAACGGATTGCTCAGCCCAGCAAAAACACCCCGCCCATCATGGTGAATCATCGACGTCTTCCCATGCATCAGCCGCGGAGCCCGCACCACATCCCCGCCAAATACATCGCCCATGCACTGATGCCCCAGACACACCCCGAGAATCGGCCGGCTCGCCGCAAATCTCCTCAGCACATCATTGCTGATCCCAGCCTCCCGCGGCGTGCACGGCCCCGGCGAAATGCAGATCCGCGCAGGATCCAGTTCCGCAATCTCCTCAAGCGTAATCTCATCGTTCCGCTTCACCAGCATCGTCGCCCCCAGTTCCCCGAAGTACTGAACAAGGTTGTACGTGAACGAATCGTAGTTGTCGATGACCAGCAGCATGACATCCCACGCTGCGCGGCTTTGCCCCGTCTGCCAAGGGACAATCTCACGCCACTCCACCGTTTCTCCAGACCCGCTCAGAAATCGGTATCCGCCTTCTCCAGATCCAGTTCCCGGATCCACACATTCCGGTACCGCACATCATGCCCCTCGCACTGCAGCTTCAGCCCCTGCGGCGAATCCGTGATGCCCCTCCCACCATCGTTGCCCCCATCCACCCCGCTCTTCGGCCCACCCCACACCTGATTGATCGCCACATTCCGGTGCACCTTCTTCCCGTTGAAATACATCGTCACCATCGGCTTCTCCACCATCTTCCCATCCCGGAACCGGGCGGCCCGGAACACCACATCATACGCATTCCACTTCCCCGCCCCCGCATAGGATTCATAGGGCGATTCCGTCTCGTTGATCACCGCACCCATGCCATGACTCGTGCGGTCGCCATCAAGCACCTGAATCTCATAGCGGTTCTGCAGATACACCCCGCTGTTCCCCCCGGGCTTCGCCACCAGAAACTCAATGTGCAGCCGGAAATCCCGGTACGCCTTCTTCGTCACAATATCCGCCGCCCCAAATTTTCCACCCGCCGCAGCCGGATCGTCAGTCATGACCACCGTACCCCCATCCACTGGATCCGGCACCACCTTCCACTTGATCGGCAGCGAGGAAGCAAATCCCGGACCCTGCCAGTACGTCCACTTCTCATCCAGCATCGCACGGCTCCCATCCAGAATCACTTCCGCCCCCTTCTCCGCCGCCACACCCACCCCAACCCCAGGTCCCGATCCAGGCTCGGCAGCCCACAGCAGCACCTTCAGACCCAACAGAACGAACAGCAGCATTTTCTTCATGCAGCCACCCTCCACCACACCCACACCCGCCGTCTCCTGCGCATCCGCGGAATTCCCGCGTCCTTCACATGTCGTCCATCGCCCCAGCACCGCCACCATTCGCCTCCGCCGCCCGCAGCTGCGCCATCTTGTAACGCCAGTACGGCGTGGTGCAGATCAGCAGCCGACCCGTTCCCTCATACACCCTCAGAATCCGCTCCCCCGTCGTCAGCTTGCTCCACGGCAGCCAACCCGGCATCCGCACTTTGTAATTGATTGATTTCGTGCGCGCCAGCACCTGCCGCCCGTCCGCCACCAACCGCATCCCATGCGGACTGTCCTTGCCCAGCTCAATGCACTCCACCGGCCCAGGCGAACAGATCATCACCTGCCCCGGCCCAGTCACCTTCGTCTGAAACGACAGAAACCCCTCACCGCTCCGCAGCGACGTCCAGAATGGCTCCCGGATGAACCCCTGATCCACCTTCGCCTCGGATGCCCAGAAGGCCCCAGCCGACACAATCCACGTCTCGCCCTCCTCCAGCTTCATGATCTGAAACCCTCCCAGGGTCGACTCAAGATACAATGAACCAGTTCCGCTGAAGGTCGGCCGGAACGCATCCTCCCCAGACAGCGCCGCCCGCACCAGCCGGATCGGCCCAGGCAGCCGGGCCTTCATCGTAATGTCCCCGCGCATGTGCGACATCGCTCCACGCTCGGTCACGACCGTCTCGTCCTGCATCGCGATTTTCGCCCAGCGGGTCCCTTCGGAGGATTCGATCTCAAATGTGGCCATGACAGATGCTGCAAGTTAGGAATGAATTGCCCGGATTCGGATTGTCAGGATCCGATTAACCGTTCCAATCCGGGGCCGCAAGCCGTGAAATCCAGTCCTCCCCCCGGATAGGACCATCCCTTCACCGCACCACCCGCCAAGCCTCCCGCGCAAATCCACTGCCATCAGGGGACTGACCCGGTTCCTCCCAGCAGGTCACCAACGACCCCTCAGCGACATCCGCAAGCTCCGAAACCCGACCCGACGGCCAGCGCACCGTCAGTTGCCTGACACCCTCCCTCCTGCCGATGCCCAGCATCATGACCGCACTGTGCTGCGCCGCATAGCCATCCCCGCAGCGGTGCTCACGCGTCAGCTTCATATCCCCAAGATCCGCCACCACCACAGCCCCATAACCATCCCTCGGAGCAAGCGCCGCCACCCCCGGCCCGTCATTGCCTCCCACCAACCGCACCGCCACCACCCCACCCTCAAGCCCGGCCGCCGTCATCGTGTTCCGGTACAGATTCAGCATCGGCTCATTCGCATTCACCACCGCAAGGTCCTGCCAGCCATCGCGATCATAATCAAAG
>CAZSDE010000550.1:248-2818 GCA_964605435.1 uncultured Akkermansia sp. | reverse complement strand
AGGACCACGCTGAAATCGCCAAGATCGACGGGGCCGTTTCCATCGGCGGCATGGTCCGCGGCAAGCGCAAGGTCATCGTCCGCGATGAGGAATCCGGAGAGGAAGAAGAACACCTCGTCCCGCGCGGCAAGCACATCATCGTATTCGATGGTGACCGCGTGAAGAAGGGCGACCAGCTCACGGAAGGTCCCGTGGTGCCGCACGAGATTCTCGAGATCCTCGGGCCTCATGAGCTCCAAGAGCACCTCGTCAACGAGGTTCAGGAGGTCTATCGCCTCCAAGGGGTGGAGATCAACGACAAGCACATCGAGATCATCATCCGCCAGATGCTGCGCAAGGTGAAGATCACCGATCCCGGGGATACGGAATTCCTCTGGGGCGACCAGGTGGAACGGATCGAATTCGAGGAGGCCAACCGTGTCATCGTGGACCAGGGCGGCAAGCCGGCGGAAGCTGAGCCCGTTCTTCTCGGGATCACCAAGGCGAGCCTTGAGACGGATTCGTTCATCTCGGCTGCATCCTTCCAGGACACGACCCGCGTGCTCACCGATGCCGCTACCCTCGGCAAATTCGACTGGCTGCGCGGCTTCAAGGAAAACGTCATCATGGGCCATCTCATTCCGGCCGGCACCGGCTTCCTCCGGAACCGCGACATGCGCGTTCACGAGGAAATCGACCTCCGGAAGTCGGAAGGTCTTGATTCCATCGAGGACGAAGCGGATTCCCTGCTCGACGCCATGTGAGCGCGGCGGGATTCCTGTCCCGGATCCGATCAATCGTGGGGGCCGCGTTCCGTCGAGGGACGCGGCTCCTTCATTCTCCTGACCTGACCGGGGAAAGAGAGCGAAAACGGGTTGAGGGGTCCGGGGACTGTCCTAAGAGTCACGTTTTCCTGAACCACCGACCACGGAAAAACGTAGCATCCTACCTGAAAATACCGAGATCCGATATGAGCGACCCCACCCACGAGGCATCTGATTCCGCTGAACTGAACGAAGACATGTCTGCTTCCAGTCCGGAAGGTACGGCTGGCGGGATGGACGCGCTTGATGCTGCTCTGATGGAAGTGGCGCAGTGGAAGGATGCGGCGCTGCGTTCTGCGGCGGAACTGGATAACTACCGCAAGCGGATGGCCCGCGAGATGCAGGAATCGGCCCGCTACGCGAACGCCGGACTGCTCGAGAGTCTGCTGCCGATTCTCGACAATTTCGATTACGGTCTGCAGGCGGCTGCGCAGGAGGGGGGGAATCCCCGGCTGCTCGAGGGGCTGCACATGGTGATGCGGCAGATTCAGACCTTTCTGCGGGACCATGGGGTCGAGGAAATCGATGCCAGTGGCAGCTTCGATCCGAATCTTCACGATGCGATGATGCAGCAGGCGAGCGAGACGGTTCCGGAGGGCAGCATCATTGCGCAGACACGGAAGGGATACCGTCTGCGGGAACGCCTGCTGCGGCCGGCTTCCGTGATTCTGAGCAGCGGACCGGGGGCAACCGCGCAGAACTGAATCATTCCCACCAGTCACCCATCAGCGGACTACCATGGCCAAGCGCGATTATTACGAGGTTCTCGGTGTCGAGAAAGGGGCGAGCGCCGACGAGATCAAGAAGTCGTACCGGAAACTCGCGGTCAAGTTCCATCCGGACAAGAACCCTGATGACAAGGCTGCCGAGGAGAAGTTCAAGGAAATCGGGGAAGCCTACGATGTGCTTGGCGACGAGGAAAAGCGGGCGGCCTATGATCGGCATGGCCATGCGGCCTTCCAGAATGGAGGAGCGGGAGCCGGCGGCGGTTTTCACGATCCGTTTGAAGTCTTCCGCGATGTCTTCGGCGGCGGAGGCGGTGGCATTTTCGAGGAATTCTTCGGCGGTGGCGGGGGACGGCGCGGCGGTGGACGGCAGGGCCCGCTGCGCGGCAGCGATCTGCGCTACGATCTCGAAATCACGCTCGAGGAAGCCGCCCGCGGGACCGAGAAATCGATCGATCTGGAACGTGCGGTCGCCTGCGAGAAGTGTTCGGGAACGGGTTCATCGAAGCCTGGCGGAGTGAAGCCATGCACGACGTGCGGAGGAGCAGGTCAGGTCATCACGATGCGTGGCTTCTTTCAGGTGCAGCAGACCTGCCCGGATTGTCAGGGATCCGGTCAGATGATTTCGCATCCATGTTCCGACTGCCGGGGGCAGGGCCGCATCGATAAGCCGACCCGCATCAAGCTGCGCATTCCTGCGGGAATCACCGAAGGGGCGCGGCTCCGGTCGAGTGGCAATGGAGACAACGGCATGCGGGGTGGAGCCGCGGGGGACCTGTATGTGGTCGTCCACATCCGCCGTCATGAAGTGTTCGAGCGCGACGACGACGACCTGTACTGCGAGGTGCCGCTTGGTTTTTCGAGGGCGGCGCTCGGAGGCGAACTGGAAGTTCCCGCTCCTTTTGAAAGTACTATCCTACTTCCTCATGTATTTCGTGCACAATCGGTTGCCCTCTTTGATCGTATTCGGCAATCCCCACGATCCTCACAGGATTTACTGGATGATTTGGGACAAATAAATGTCCACCCGCGCCGCCACCGC
>CAZSDE010000550.1:0-238 GCA_964605435.1 uncultured Akkermansia sp. | reverse complement strand
CGGGCACGCAGAGCGGCACGGTCTTCCGGCTGCGCGGCAAGGGAATGCCGAGGCTCCAGAGTTCGTCCAAGGGCGACCTCATGGTGCGTGTGCAGGTGGAGGTGCCGACGAATCTCACGGCTGACCAGAAGGAAAAGCTGAAGGCGTTCAGCGAATCCTGCGGGGGAGCCAATGAGCCGATGGCGGAATCGTTTTTCGAGAAAGCCCGCCGCTTCTTTTCCTGATGGTCATTCTGCTG
>CAZSDE010000549.1:0-2824 GCA_964605435.1 uncultured Akkermansia sp. | reverse complement strand
CCAACCACTGTGGACTCGGGATCCGCTGCCGGGCCCGGTTTTTCAACAGGCTCCTCATCTCAGGGCCGAGGGCGTTGGCTCAGCGGGTGCGGAAAGCTCCGGCGGGGAAACCTTCCTTGTTCATGAGGTTGGGTTCGGCGATTTGGCTGAAGGCGAACCGGACGGTAGCGGGCTGGGGGACGGCTGGGCAGGAAACGATCACGCTGTTGCCATCGATGGTGGCTTCGGCGTCGTGGAATTTCCCATCGCTGCCGGCGATCTCGAACCAGCTGAGTGGTTTGCCGTCGCGGGAGGCGAGACCGGAACCGGTGGAATCGAACTGGATGCGGATGCGGCTGCCGTCGATGGAATGGCTGGCGTAGGACGGGCCTGAGGCGACCAGTTCCGATCGGCCGTAGTCCTTGGCGAGGGCGATGAGGGCGAGGCGGCGGCCGACTTCCTGTTTATTGCGTGGGTGGATATCGTTGACGTTGCCGATGTCATTGATGACGGCCATGCCCGTGTGGGGGATTTGTCTGGCGCTTTCGGTCTGGGCTTCCCAGATTTCGGCGAGTCTGGTATCGGCGCGGTCGGTGGCGGGGTCCTTGCGGCTGTAGTTGTAGGGGGCGAGTTGGACGTGATAGAATGGGAATTCGCCCTGGTTCCAGACGCTGCGCCAGCCACCGACGAGGGCTTTCATGCGGTCGAGGTAGAGCATGCCTTCGCCGTTATTGGATTCGCCCTGGTACCAGACGGCTCCGCGGATGGCGAAGGGGACGAGGGGATGAATCATGGCGTTGTAGGTGCCGACGAGCTGCTGGTGGCCATGGGCAAGCGGGCCTGGCCGATCCGGCATGCTGGGAAGGGGTTGTTTCTGTTTGAGGAGATCGCGGCCCTGCTTCGCCCAGTTTTCGACGTTGCCGAGCCATGTCTGCAGGGCGGCTTCGTGTTCCGGGTATCCCGGGGTGTTCATGCGGATGGTTTTCACGTGGTCGCGCTGACTGGGGACCTGTGCGAAGCCTTCGATGGGGGTCCATGGTTCAATGCGGCTGCCTCCCCATGAACTGGCGATGAGGCCGACGGGGACATTGAGTTCGCGGTGGAGGTGACGACCCATGTAGTAGAGGACCGCGGAGAATTTGGGGATGCTTTCCGGGGAGCACGCCGTCCATGAGGCGTCCACATTCCGGTTTTTGACAGGGGAAGACACCAGAGGCACGAGGAAGAGCCGGATTCCCGGGTGGCTGGCGGCGGCGATTTCTTCGGCTGGTTTGTCCGAGGCTTCGACGCTCCACTGCATATTGCTCTGGCCGCTGCCGATCCAGACTTCTCCGACGAGGATATCGTCGAGGCGGATTTCATTGGAACCCTTGATGACCATGGCCTGGGGATTGGCATTGGCCGGCATGGCGTCGAGACTGATTTTCCATGTTCCTTCGGCGTCGGCGGTGACCTCTTTGGTTTGTCCTGCGAAGGAGACCGAGACTTTTTCACCGGGATTGGCCCAGCCCCAGACCGGCACGGGTTTGTCCCTCTGGAGCACCATATGGGAATTGAGGACAGAGGGCAGCGTGACGGCTGCGGTGAGGGCCGGGGAGAATAAAAACGTCAGAGCGGCGGAAAGGAGGAGAGGACGCATGGAGAGTGAATGCCATGAGGGAGGAACGGGTGCAATTCTCAAGTTGCCACGCGAGGGCGGTACGGTCACTGCCGTCCCTGGGAGGCGGACTTGGTGCGTGCGGGATCCGGTGGAACTGGAATGCGGATGACGGCGGCGAGGGGGCGGTGGTCACTGGCGAGGCGCCATGCCCGGTCCGATGGGATGCGGCAGTCTGCATCGGCGATGGCCGGGCGCAGACTGCGGGATGCCAGCAGGAAATCGATGCGGCTGTAGGCGTCTGCTTCCGGGAAGTGGTAGGTCCAGCGTTCTCCCCGGTCGTCCGCGCAGGGGAGTTCCGTTAGGTAACGGCCGTTGGCGCGGATTCCGCGGATGCTGCGGAGTGACGGGCTGTCGCGGGAGTCATTGAAATCTCCGAACAGGAGCAGAGGGGTTTCCGGGCCTGCGCGGAGGATGTCGTCGATTTTCCTGCGCAGGAGATGGGCCTCATTGCGGCGCATGAGGCTTTCTTCGGCTTCCGGCGTGTCGCGTCGGCTTTTGAGGTGGACGCCGCAGAGGCGCAGTTGCCAGTGCGGAGCCGGCTGGATGGTGACGTCGAGGATGCCGCGCTGGACGGGGAATCGGCTGGTTCCCAGCTGGTAGGATAGGCGGGTTTCGTGCTGGCGGCTGGCGATGGGAAAGCGGCTGAGCACGGCGAGATGGCGGACGGGATCGGCTCCGCTCACCAGTTCGCGATGAGGCAGAGGGATGCCTTCCTCGGCGAGCATTTCCTGGAGGCGCTGCAGGTCATGATCCGATCCCATTTCCGAGAGGCCGACGATATCGGGCTGTGCGCTGGCGAGGGTGCGGACGACTGCGGAGACTTCCTCTCGGGGTTTCGGGCTGAGTGGACTGGGCTGTGAGGGGGCCTGCGGGGTTGTTCCGGTGAAGTTTCGGACATTCCATGAAATCACGCGGATGGTGGCTGGGGATGGGGTGTCCGGGACGGCCTCCTGTGGCTGGGCCGCAAGGATGAAAACAAAAGAGGCACCGGTGAGGGTGCCTCTCTGGAGGAAGTGGAGGAATGATCGCGCGGGGCGCGGAGCCATCAGATTTTGGTGTCTTTTTCGTCGACGGCCTTGGTGATTTCGTGTTCGAATTCCTGGCGTGCTTTTTTGTATTCGCCCATGCTGCGTCCGAGACCGCGGGCGAATTCTGGGAGGTTTTTGGCTGCGAAGAGGAGGAGGG
>CAZSDE010000548.1:0-2825 GCA_964605435.1 uncultured Akkermansia sp. | reverse complement strand
CACCTCCCCTTCGGCAAACACGTCGCCCTCCTCACCGATGCCCGCTTCAGCGGCGTCAGCACCGGTGCCTGCATCGGCCACATCGGCCCAGAAGCCCTCGCCGGCGGCCCCATCGGAAAACTGCGCGACGGCGACCGCATCCGCATCTTCATCAACCGACACGAACTGACCGGATCCGTCGATTGCCTCGGCACCATGGATCAACCGATGGACGCGGATCTGGGAGCCGCCCTGCTCGCCGGACGCACCCCCCACCCGGGCCTCGCCCCGCATCCGGAACTGCCGGAAGATACACGACTCTGGGCCGCTCTCCAGGCCGCCAGCGGCGGCACATGGGGCGGCTGCGTCTACGATGCCAATGCCATCATCCGGAAACTGGCGCAGACCCCATGATTCCAGACGACCGCAGCAAGGCCGCATGGCGCAGGCATTTCCGCTCGGCCATCCGCCAGATGACCCCAGCCGACCGCACCGCCCAATCCGCTGCCATCCGCACCGCCATCCTCGACTCGCAGCCATGGCACGAAGCCAGCTACGTCATGATCTTCGCGGCCATGACAGACGAACCGGACCTCCTCCCGCTCCTCGACGCAGCCGGCCCCCGACACATCCTGTTCCCAAGAATCGCCACAGATGGATCGTCCCTCTCCATCCATCAGGTCAATCACCCACAGCAACTCATCCCCAATCCATGGGGTATCCGCGAACCCGACCCCGCACAGTGCCCCCCATGGGACCCGCACGGGGTCGGATTGATCCTCGTCCCCGGCCTCGCATTCGGCCACGACGGCTCACGGCTCGGCCACGGCAAGGGATTCTACGACCGCTTGCTTGCCAGCACCAGCCAAGCCATCACCTGCGGCGTCGCCTTCCAATGCCAGTTGGTCCCATCCCTGCCCACCGAACCGCACGACATTCCCATGCAGTGCCTCGTGTCACCACAAGGCTGGCTCCGGCTCCGGAATCCATCGTGACCCAACCGCAGCGCCGAACGACTGAAGTCATCCGTCATTCCGCTCGGTCTCCTCGCGGATCAGCTCCGAAAGCGAGCGCTCGTCGTCCATCGACGTACTGGCCGAATAATGCGGCGTATTGCGCAGACGCACGGAAGCCACCCGACGCGAAACCGCCCGCATCGATGCCATCATGCCCTTCTTCGAATACTCCGCATTGCCACTGCTGTGCATCGACATCTGCAGATGCGCCGCCGAGGCAATCGCATCCTGATTCGCCGCAAGGAAGATGAATTCCCAACCCCTCTCCTCCCGATACTTCCGGATCAGATCCCCCACGCTGCGGTGATCGAATTCACGCGAGGCATTCTCCTGCCCATCCGTGAAAACCGCCACCACCACCTTGCCAGGCCGCAACTGCTCAGGCCGCCCCGCAATCGCCGCGTCAAGCTTCAGTACCGTCCGCCCAATCGCATCCAGCAACGCCGTCGATCCCCGCGGCACAAAATCCTTCGCCACCAGCTCCGTCACCTCCGGCAAAGGAACCGCATCCACCGGCACCTCATACACATTGTCAAACAAGACCAGCGTCAGACGCGCCGTCCCCGGAACCGCCCGCTGCGCCCCCAGAAACTCGTTGAACGCTGACACCGCCGCTTCCCGCAGCGTCTCCATCGATCCTGACCGATCCAGAATATAGGCAATTTCCGTCGCATTGATGTCACTCATGGCTTTTTTTTCTTTGGTTATGGGTTGGTTGTCGTCGGGGGTGTGCAAAAAAGTGCCATTGGCCCGGAATCTCGTCGTCCCAGTCATTTCCACAGTGTTTCTTTTTCCTTCCGAGCAAAGCCGCCCACAGCAGACTTCCGTCACGATGCGGTGCAATTCCCAGCCCGGCAGGAAAAATGTGGGGCGCTCAATCGCACTTCCAAAGAAGGCACCCCGCTCAGATTCAGGCTCTTGTTTCGCGTGTCAGGTCCCATCCAGGACCTGAGGGAAATGGCTCCGACCCGGAGGAATCATGTGTCCCGCAGGAGAGAGCCAACTTTCAGCGGACCTGCGCTGTCGCAGATACCGCTTCGGTGGCAATACCCGCTCCATACTTATAGGTCAAGCGTTTTTTCTTTGCTTGCCGCAAAACACATCGGCCCCGAAAGGGCGAAACCCATCCAAATCTGACAGTTCTGTCAAACCACCACTCCGGAGCGGACCGCAAAAAAGTACGCAAACTCATCACACAAAAGGGTGGCGCACCAATTCGCCAAAGCGTAAATTCCCGTGAAACTTTGGCCTCGGGTAACGCATCCAGCTGCGTGGCTTATCAACCGCAAGACACAAGATGAAAACCTTCCGCACCGCCCTATCCCTTCAGATTCCTGCTGCTGCCTCGCTGATGCTCGCATGGGCAGGCCCCGCAGGAGCGGCCACGCTGACGGCCCTCACTTCTTTCGGCGGCGGCGATGGCACTCTCATTCCGACCGATTACGGTGGCGGCACGGCGAACAACGAACGGCACATCGCCTTCAACCCGGTCACCGGAAACCTCGCCCTCGCGTCCCGCCAGACAGCCAACCGCATCGATATCATCGATGGAGTCAGCGGTGCCTTCATCAAGACGATGACGGCTCCCGCCGGTGGCTACACGAGCAGTGTTCTCAACATCACCACAGTCGGGATCTCGAGCGACGGACAGATCTTCACCACCAATCTTGCCGACGGTTCGAACGCGAATCCCTCGCTGGCCACGCTTTCGGTCTACCGCTGGAGCAGCGAAGCGAGCACCGATCCCGCAGCCGGCATCACCGCCCTGCTGCCCACCGGGATCCGACTGGGCGACGCGGCCGACGCCTTCGGAGTCGGTTCCGCGGCCCG
>CAZSDE010000547.1:402-2826 GCA_964605435.1 uncultured Akkermansia sp. | reverse complement strand
GCACCATCGCATGGTCCATCCTCCTGCCCGGAGCCCTCGCCGCCGGATTCCGCCGCCGCCGTCGCATCCACCCGGACGCACGCCAGTCGTTCCTCCTCCTGTCAGGCTGCCTCGCCGGACTCGCCGCACTGCTCCTTCATTCGTGGGTCGATTTCCCCCTCCAGATTCCCGCCATCATGACCACGGTGGCCGCCACCACCGGTTTCCTCTGGGGCCTCCAACCAACCCACGACCCGTCCTCCCAACCCGAGGAAATCAGCACGGCCCGCCGCCGCGTGCGCGTCCGCACCCGCCGTAAGTCCCTCCAACAAGACGACGAACCAGCGTCCACTCCTCTCCGCCCACCGTCCAGCAACCGCACCACCTCCGCTGAACCCGCGCCGGAACCGGAAACCGCCGCCGACCCGTCAGGAGAATCAGTCCCGGATTCCCAGGCAGATCCTGAAATCTTACCGAAAAACCCACTTGCACGCCCCACCCCGCGACGCAAGAGTCGCCCCCCTTCCGCGAGCACTTGAAAATGCCGTCGGTCTCTGCGGTGGCCTGACTTCCAGTCAACGCTGCCCGCTCGCCAGAGGAAACCCGGCACACCATCACAATACCCATGCCCGTCAGACTAGCCCGGTTCGAAATGCCCAACCGCCTCACCAAGGAAGAGGCGACCGCCACCGATACCTACGCCAAATACTTTGCTGAACCGTTCGAAGGCGGATACGGCTACACCATCGGCAACAGCCTTCGCCGCGTCCTCCTCAGCAGCCTCGAAGGAGCCGCCATTACCAGCGTCAAAATCAAGGGAGCCCAGCACGAATTCTGCAGCCTTCCCGGAGTCGTCGAGGATGTCACCGACATCATCCTCAACCTCAAGAAGGTCCGCTTCTCCCACACCGATTTCAAGGAACCCCGCCTGCTCGGCATCTCCGTCGACCGCGATGGTGTCGTCACCGCCGCCGATATCCGCGAAGACCAGCACTACTCTGTCCTCAATAAGGACCAGGTTATCTGCACCCTCGACCGCAAGGTCAAATTCGAACTCGAAATGGAAGTCCGCGTCGGCCGCGGCTTCTCCAGCGGCGAGGAAAACAAGCGCCCGGACATGCCCATCGGCGTCATCCCGATGGATTCCATCTTCTCGCCTGTCACCCGCGTCCGCTACGGGGTCGAAAACAGCCGGGTCGGCATGCGCATGGATTATGACAAACTCGTCCTCGAACTCTGGACGGACGGCCGCATTTCCCCGCATTCCGCCCTCACCCAGGCCAGCGCCATCCTCCGCAAGCACCTCGATGTCTTCGTGAACTACGACGACAGCCTCGTCGAGTTCGAAGCCGCTCCGGAAACGCAGACCGAGGAAAACAGCGAACTCCGCAAGCTCCTCAACATGAGCGTCAACGAGATCGAACTGTCGGTGCGGGCCGCCAACTGCCTCAACAACGCCAACATCACCACGGTCGGCCAGCTGGCCATGAAGACCGAGGCCGAAATGCTCAAGTACCGCAACTTCGGAAAGAAATCGCTCAACGAAATCAAGGACAAGCTCTCGGAGCTGGGCCTCGGCCTCGGCATGAAGCTCGATCCTTCCCTCTTCGACGGTTCCGGCCGCGGCGGTTCTGCCTTCAGCTACTTCAAGGAGGAAGAACGTGGCGGTGGCCTCGATTCCCTCATCAGTCAGAACCTCGGCGACGACGATGACGACGAAGAATGAGCCATCCGCACCGCATCCAACTTCCAGACAAACCAATCACTCCTAACGCACATTTGACCCATGAGACACGGTCGTAAAACCATCAAGCTGCAGCGCCGCCAGGACCACCGGAATTCCCTCCTGTCGAACCTCGTCTGCAGCCTCATCGAACACAAGCAGATCAAAACCACGCTCGCCAAGGCCAAGGCCGTCCGCCCGTTCGCGGAGAAAATGGTGACGCTCGGCAAGCGCGGCGATCTGCACGCCCGCCGTACCGCCCTTTCCTACCTGCACCAGAAGCCGGTCGTGAAGGAACTGTTCGAAAAGATCGCTCCCGCCGCAGCCAGCCGCCAGGGTGGCTACACCCGCATCACCAAGCTCGGTCAGCGCCACACGGATTCCGCCGAAATGGCCTACATCGAGTGGGTCGATCAGGTGACCACCGAAGCTCCGGCGGCTGCCGAGGCTCCCAAGGCCTGATCTCTCTGTCCGTGACCGGCGGTCGGTTCTTCCGGCGCGGCTCACGGAAACCGAGATCTTCTGCCCAATAGGCAATTTGCGGAAGACGGCCGGCAACGGCCGTCTTTCTGTTTTTTCCAGCGTGCCCCCATCACGCGCTTGCAGACACCCATCCTGACGATTTCCTAACCGACATCGTTGTTGCCTCATCGCACCCCCCCGCCCCTATCCACCCCCCCCGGGCCCACATGCCCCCGCCCCCCCCGTCGGTTTCCCCCGCC
>CAZSDE010000547.1:0-392 GCA_964605435.1 uncultured Akkermansia sp. | reverse complement strand
TCACACATGCCCCGCCCACACCTTCTGATTGCCGCTGCCGCGATGGCTGCGGCCCTTCTGACGTCCTGCAAGGCTCCTCTGGCGGCCGCCGGGGGGTCCGCTTCGCGTGCTGCGACCGCCGGCGTTTCATTAGCCTCCGCCCAAACTGGATGGTCGGGCCTGCCTTCGGCACGCCCTGCCAGTTCGGGACAACAGCAGGCCTACAACTCTGCCATGGGATCGCTTTTCGCTTCGCTGCGGGCGGCTCGGCCGATTTCCACGTGGACCGGCACGCAATCCATCGATGGCTGGCAGGTGACTTTTGCCTCGCCGGGACAGCCAAAGGACACAATCGACCCCGCCACCTGCACGGACATTTCGGTTTCTCCCGCACTCTCCGGCAAGGACAGCAA
>CAZSDE010000546.1:2301-2841 GCA_964605435.1 uncultured Akkermansia sp. | reverse complement strand
GCCTGAGAGGGTTTCGGCGAGTCCGGCGGCCTTCACGGCAGCGACGAGCGTGGAGAAGTCCTTATTGCCCGCTGCGATTTCGACCACCGTTTGAGCGGCGGCTTTGTCTTCGGCGGTTGAGGTGACCGGGGCGAAGCTGAAGCCGGCGGCGATGGCGGAGAGGAGGAGGAATTTTTTCATGGTATGCTTTCGGTATTATTTGTTAGGCTACTTTGTGTCTACGCTTATGGTCCACCCGATTTTCAGGCGAGCGGAAGCTGTGAAGCAACGGCGGGTGGGCGGGAGTGGTTGCGTGGGATGCGTGTTATGTGAAAACTATTCCCTGCATCCGGTTTCCGGTGTTTATCGTTGGCGGGTTCTGGCGCGTCCGTGGGTGCGGAGGTGGGGCTGGGGCGGCCCTTGACGGCGAGGGAAGCGGGGTGAGGGTGAGGGTGATGACAAGTCCATGGAGACTGGTATTGATGGCGGTGGGGGTGAGCGGGGCCGGGCTGGACCTAGTGCTGGGCCTGGCGGTGGAAGACTAGTTTTTAGAAGCGGCAC
>CAZSDE010000546.1:939-2291 GCA_964605435.1 uncultured Akkermansia sp. | reverse complement strand
GTTTTGAGGAATTTGCCGGCGGCACGGGAGGGTCGGTGCAGGAAATTGTGGAAGGCGAGCTGAAGCGGTCCGGCCGGTTCCGTTTGGATGGTGGGTCGGCGCAGTGGGTGGTGCGGGCTTATTCGTCTGCGGGCCGGATTACCGGGGCGCTGCTTTCGGCTGACGGGAAGGTGGCGTTCAACCATCAGTATGAACAGCTGGATCTGCGGGACAATGCGCATGCGTTTGCGGACGACATTGTGGCGGCGGTGACGGGGGAACCCGGGATTGCGCTGAGCCGGATTGCCTTTGTGAGTGACCGTGGCGGGGTGCGGGAAGTGTATGTCTGTGACAGTGATGGGCAGCGGATTGAGCAGGTCACGAGAGACGGCGGGGTTTGTGCGGCTCCGTCGCTTAGTCCAGGTGCGGTGTTTCTTTCGTACACGGGTTATGCGTCTGGGTTTGCGGACGTGTGGGTGGTGGATTTGTCAGAGGGACAGCGGAGGAAAGTGATCAGTGCGCCGGGGACGAACAGCGGGGCTGTTTTTTCCCCTGATGGGACGAGGTTGGCCTTGACGATGAGTCACGGGGGGAATCCTGACATCTGTGTGGCGCTGCCTGGGGGTGGGAGGTACAGTCGGGTGGTGGCTTCGCGGGCTGTGGAGAGTTCGCCCTCGTGGGCACCGGGTGGGCAGCATCTGGTCTTTGTATCTGATGCGACTGGGCAGCCGCAGTTGTATGTCTGTTCGCGGCGCAAGGGTGAGCCGGAGCGGTTGGCGACTGGGTGGGCGAAGTGCACGGGGCCTGACTGGTCGCCGGATGGTCAGCGCATTGCGTTCACGGGGTGGCGGGGTGACCGGCGCAGCGTGGTCATTTATGACATGGAGACGGCGGTGGTGAAGGAAGTGCTGGGAGGGGCTGAGGATCCGTCGTGGGCACCGGATGGTCGGCATCTGGTGGCCGTGCAGGGGGGGCAGAACCTTGTCAGTCTGAACACCGCGACGGGTGAGAAGACGCGGTTGGTGAGCGGGATGGGACGGTTGAGCGAGCCGTCGTGGTCGCGTTGAATCAGCTTGAACCTTGCTGAAGAACCCGGGCTGGTGACGCGGCGGGGCGATTCCGGATGGGGATGGGAAGTCCGTTCCGGGGAAGTCCGTGAGGAAGTTCAGGGCGCGGATTCTCCGCTGGGATGAGGTGTGGGGAGGTCGCGGAGGAGGACGCGGGAATTGCGGCCGCTGCGGAGGAGTTTTTCGCGGCGGGCTGGGGGGAGTCGGTCTGGGGAGACGGTTTGGTATCCGAGTTTCTGTTCGAAGAAATTGTAGGCCTGGGTACTGAGGGCGAAGACTGTGCGGAAGCCGAGTTCGGCGGCGCGG
>CAZSDE010000546.1:0-929 GCA_964605435.1 uncultured Akkermansia sp. | reverse complement strand
GGACGTAGAGGCAGCTGATTTCGGCCATGGCGTGGTCGGGCCATGGGTTGACGGCGACGACGCCGACGACGGTGCCATCGACTTCGATGACGTGGTAGCTATCGATGCTGGTGCGGATTTCCTGGCGGCTGCGGGCGACGAGTTCGTCGTCATCGACGGCGGTGCGGACCATGCGGACGATGGTATCGATATCGCTGCGGCGGGCGGGGCGAATCTGCTGGTAGGCGTCGCGGTAGACCATGGTGCCGACGCCTTCGAGGCTGAAGAGTTCGCCGAGGAGGGCGTCGTCGGTGCGGCCGTCGAGGAAGTGGACGCGCTGGACGCCGCCTTCGCAGGCGCGGGCGGCGTGGCGGAGGAGGAGGACCTGACTGCTTTCCGATTCGGCTGGCTGGCTGGGCTTGGCGGACATGGCCTTGGCTTCTTCGACGGAGAGCTGGCGGATGCGTTGACCGCTGGGGGATTCGACGACGCCTGCGCCGACGAAGAGGAGTTTGGCGGCCTGGAGGGCGACGGCGACTTCGACGGCGACGGCGGCTGAGTTCAGCCGCAGGGTACGGCCGGGGCGTTCGCCGCCGCTGGGGGGGACGAGTGGGATGATGCCCTGATCGATGAGGAGCTGGAGCATCTGGGTATCGATGCGGTCGATGGTGCCGGTGTAGCCGAGGTCGCGTCCGCGGATGACGCCGGCTGGGTGGACTGAGATGGCATTGGAGATGGCGGTGCGGAGGCCGACGCTGTTGAGGTGCTGGAGCATGACCGTGCTGAGACGGCTGATGGCGTCGATGGAGGCGTCGAGGGTGGCTTCGTCGGTGACGCCGGTGCCGTCCGGGCTGGAGAGCGTGACGCCGCGGCGGGCGGCGAGTTCCATGATCTGGAGACGGGCGCCGAAGGCGACGACGACGCGGATGCTGAGGGAATGGAGGACGGCG
>CAZSDE010000545.1:0-2841 GCA_964605435.1 uncultured Akkermansia sp. | reverse complement strand
ATTCCACGGGATTACCACATTTAGATGACGAAGTCAACAGGCTCTCAGGAGAGGCGGTCACGGAAGTCTGCGTAATGAAACTGCCGCACGGTTCGCAATTCGTCGCTTTCCGGATCCCACAGGCAGAGCGCCGGATGCTTCACACCATTGAACATGGTGGTCTTCACCATCGTATAGTGCGCCATGTCCTCAAAAATAAGCCGGTCGCCGGGCTCAAGATGACGGTCGAAGGAATAATCACCGATCACATCTCCAGCAAGGCAGGTGCCACCGCCCAAGCGGTAGGTATGGGCCAATTCCCCTGAATTTCCGGCCCCCCGGATTTCCGGCCGGTAAGGCATTTCCAGACAATCAGGCATATGACAGGTGACGCTGACATCGAGAATGCCAATATCCATGCCATTGCGGACCGTATCGACCACCCGGCTCATGAGGATGCCCGTGCCAATGGCAATGGCTTCGCCGGGTTCAAGGTATACTGTGATTCCATAACGTTCGCGGATACGCTGCACGAGACGCACGAGACGGTCGACATCGTAATCCGCTTTCGTGATGTGATGCCCGCCACCCATGTTCAGCCATTTCACCCGGCGCAGCAGGTGACCGAACTTTTCCTCGACGGCATCAAGCGTCGTCTCGAGGGCATCGGAATTCTGTTCGCAGAGAGTATGAAAATGCAGTCCGTCGAGGGCGCTCAGGTCTTCACCCTCTAGTTCACTGAGCGGAATGCCGAGCCGGGACCCGGCCACACAGGGATCGTAAATCGCATGGTCACCCGTGGAAACCTGTGGATTGATGCGCAAGGCAGTCTCAATGCGGCGGCCACTGCGCCGGATGGATTCAAGCCCGCGCCGCCACTGGCGCACGGAATTGAATGACAGGTGGTCCGCAAAGGGAACGACTTCCGCAAGGTCTTCATCCGTGAAGGCCGGACTGTAGACGTGGATTTCCTTCCCGAACTTCTCGCGCGCCAGCATGGCTTCCCACGGACCGCTGCTGCAGGTGCCATCAAGATACTGCCGGATCAGTGGATAAACCGACCACATGCTGAAGCCCTTCTGCGCGAGCAGAATGCGGCAGCCGGCGCGACGCCGGACGTCGGCCAGATGCTCAAGGTTCCGCCGCAGCCTGCTCAGATCGACCACAAAGGCCGGAGCAGGCACCCTCGCAGGATCGAGGGTGGCACAGACTTCGTGAACCGGTCCAGCAACAGTGGACATGTCAGGCCGTGATGTGCGCGAGCGGGTTTTCCGGCAGTACCTTCTCGTGCCATGGCAGACCGTAGAGGTTCATGTCGGCCATGAAGGGATCAGGATCGCATTGCTCCATATTCCAGACGCCCGGCCGCTTCCACTTTCCTTCCAGTATCATCTTCGCCCCGATCATGGCCGGAACCCCGGTCGTGTAGCTCACCCCCTGCGCTCCCGTCTCGCGGTAGCATTCCTCATGATCGCAGACGTTCCAGACAAAGTAATGCTTCACCTTGCCATCCTTGACTCCCGTGATCAGGTCGCCAATGCAGGTCTTCCCCTTGGTAAGGGCACCCAGCGATCCCGGATCAGGCAGCACCGCCTTCAGAAACTCCAGTGGAATGATTTCCTGTCCCTTGAATGGAATCGGCTTGATGCTGGTCATGCCCACATTCTCAAGAACCCGGAGGTGCGTCAGGTAACTGTCGGAAAATGTCATCCAGAAGCGCATCTGCCGGGCCGTCGGGAAATGCCGCGCGAGACTCTCCAGTTCCTCATGATAGAGCAAATACATCTTCTTCGGCCCGACATCCGGGAAATCAAAGGTCGTCCCCACCGAAATCGGATCGGTTTCATGCCAGGCTCCATCCTTCCAGAAGCGTCCGCGCGCCGTCACTTCCCGGATGTTGATCTCCGGATTGAAATTGGTCGCAAAGGGCAGGCCATTCGACCCGGCATTGCAGTCTACAATGTCGAGTGTGTGAATCTCATCGAAATGATGCTTGGCGGCGTGAGCACAGTAGACATTGGTGGCTCCAGGATCGAAGCCGCTGCCCAGCAGAGCCGTCAGCCCAGCCTCCCGGAACCTCTCCTGGTACGCCCATTGCCATTTGTACTCGAACTTCGCGGTGTCCGGCGGTTCGTAGTTCGCGGTGTCCACATAGTCCACACCCGCTTCAAGGCACGCGTCCATGATCGATAGATCCTGGTACGGAAGCGCCACATTGATGACCACGTCGGCTCCAAAGTCCCGGATCAGCTTTGCCGTGGCCGCCACATCGTCAGCATCGACCGCTGCGGTCCGGATCTTCACTCCCTTCTTCTCAAGAATGTCCGCGGCAATCACGTCGCACTTCGACACCGTCCGGCTCGCCAGCAGAATGTCGCCGAAAACATGGCTGAGCTGCGCACACTTGTGAGCGACAACCCGGCCAACGCCGCCGGCTCCAATGATGAGGGTCTTCTTCATGTGGCCGCGATCCTTGCAGACCCACCCCCCAGGTCAACGGGAATTCACCAGATCACCCGACCCGCCCAGAGTCTGCCCGCAAGGTCAACCCGCAGTCCATCGCGACGGTAACGACAACCTCACTGAACACAAATCCAACCAAAAGAACCCGCAAAGGGACAGGCGTCTTCGGGGTGTTCGGAAGAACCGACAAAGGGACAGCCCCCCCCTGAGAGGTGCTTGGAGGAGGTTGGAAGGGTCGTGGAAATCCTATGAGCGCTCCCTGACTATGGAACGAACTACCGGACAGACCTTTTGAGCGTCGGAATCTGATGAGCGTTCGGAGACGAGGGAACCGGGCGCGACAAATGGACAGACCTCTTGGGGGATGGGGTCTTCGCAAATGGACAGACCTCTGGTCTT
>CAZSDE010000544.1:0-2842 GCA_964605435.1 uncultured Akkermansia sp. | reverse complement strand
CGCGCGCCACTTCCTCAGGCGTTCCCTCGGCCACCAGCAACCCTCCAGCCGCGCCCGCCTCCGGCCCCAGATCAATCAGCCAGTCGGCACACTTCAGCACATCCACATTGTGCTCGATCACCAGCAGCGAATGCCCCTCCTGCACCAGCCGCTGAAATACCTTCAGCAGCATCGCAATGTCATCCGCATGCAGCCCAGTCGTCGGTTCATCAAGGATGAACAGCGTGTGCCCACCACCACCATTCTCCAGCAGATGACCCACCAGCTTGAGCCGCTGACTCTCCCCGCCAGACAGCGTGTTGAGCGGCTGCCCCAGCCGCAGATAACCCAGACCCACATCCTCCAGAATCCGCAGCGCTCCGGCGGCCTTCTTCGCCAGCACGGACTCATCCCGGCCGAGAAATGCCAGCGCGGCGGTCACCGTCATCTCAAGGACTTCATGCACGCTGCACCCCTGCCACCGGATCTTCAGTGTCTCGGCACGGAACCGCTTCCCATCACACTCAGGACACTTCACAAACAAATCACTGAGAAACTGCATCTCCACTTTCTCATAGCCAGCACCCTGACACCGGCCGCAGCGGCCCGGCCCGCTATTGAACGAAAAATGCCCAGGCTTCACATTCTGCTCCACCCCATCAGGCGACTCGGCAAACAACTGCCGCAGATGCTCCCACGCCCCACAGTACACCGCCGGGGTGCTCCGCGGCGTCCGGCTCGGCGGCGATTGATCAACCATCACCACCTGCCCGATCTTCGCCGACCCCAGAATGTCCCGGCAGCGCCCAGGCTCGTTCTCCGTCGCCACGCCATGCTTCCGCAGCAGATTCTCATAAAGCACTTCATGGACCAGCGTGCTCTTCCCACTCCCGCTCACCCCACTCACACAGCAGAACAACCCCAGCGGCACCACCACATCAATCCCACGCAGATTGTTCTGACTCGCCCGCTGAATCCTCAGCTCATGACCCCTCCGCCGCGGCCGCCGCTTCGCAGGCACCGCAATCTCCTTCCTCCCCAGCAGGTAGTCGCCAGTGAGCGACCGCGGTGCCGACGCCAGTCCGCTCAGCGGCCCCGCATAGACCAACTCTCCTCCCTCTTCCCCCCGACCAGGCCCAATCTCAATGAGATGATCCGCCGCCCGCATGACACTCTCCTCATGCTCCACCACCAACAGGGTGTTCCCCTTGTCCCGCAACCGCCGCATCACCCCAATCAACCGTCCCGTATCCCGCGGATGCAAACCCACACTCGGCTCGTCCAGCACAAACAGCGTGTTCACCAATGACGCCCCCAGACAGGTCGTCAGATTCACCCGCATCACTTCCCCTCCACTCAGGGTCCGGCTCGCACGGTCCAGATTCAGATACCCCAGCCCAGTCTCGGACAAATACCGCAGCCGACCCGCAATCTCCGCCCGCACCAGCTCTGCCGTATGATCACCCGATGGCAAACCCACGGCTTCCACCAGCGGCAGCAGTTCATCCACGGGCAACCGCCACCAGTCTGGCAGCCGGAGCCCACCCACCCGGAAAGTAAGCGCCTCAGGCTGCAGCCGCGCCCCCCGGCACGCCCGGCACTCGGTATAACTGCGGTAACGACTCAGAAAAACCCGTACATGCATCTTGTACGCCTTCTTCTCAAAGTAATCAAAAAATCCCTGCACCCCATACCACCGCCGACCCTCCCACGCCGCTTCAGGATCGTCCGCATACTCCGGATCGCCACGCAGCACCCACTCCCGGTCGGACTCGCTCAATTCATCAAAAGGCACATCAATGGGCACGCCTCGCTCCCGCGCACAGCGCAGCAGATCCCGCTGGCTCTCCCCATACGTCTCGCCCTGAAACGCCTTCACCACCCCACCAGCAATGGTCAGCGATTTGTCCGGCAAGGCCCGCTCCAGATCAATCCCAATGGTCCGCCCAAACCCGCGGCACACCGGACAAGCCCCCACCGGATTGTTGAACGTAAACAATGCCGGCGTCGGCGGCCGGATCTCAAGATCGCACGCCGCACAATGCCACCCACGCGAAAACGCCAGTTCCTTCCCGCCCCCACCGGACTCCACCACACTCAGCTTCCCCTTACCCAGCCGGAAAGCCTGCTCCACCGCCTCCGCCAGCCGCCCTCGGTCGCCAGCCCCCACCCGATCCTGAACCACCTGCACCACCGCAGGCAAAGTGGCCCGACCATACGCCGCCGGTTCGTCGGTCCGCACCACTTCCCCATAAACCAGCAGCCGCACATACCCCTGCTGCTGCAGAAAGGCAAAGAATTCACCTGGATCGGTCTTCGCCGGCACCGGTACCGGAAAACACACCAGCACCGTCTTCCCTGACATCTCACGACCCACCGCCACTACCGCCGCCTCCACCGTGTCAGGCCGCACCACCCCAGCACAGCCACCACAAACCGCCTCCGCTACCCTTGGCCACAGCAGCTTCAGATAGTCGTTGATCTCCGTCATCGTCCCCACGGTCGACCGCGTCGTCCTCACCGCATTGCTCTGCTGAATCGCAATCGCCGGTGGAATCCCGCGGATCTCATCCGCCTGCGGCTTGTCCATCCGCTCGAAAAATTGCCGCGTGTACGGGGAAAATGTCTCCACATACCTCCGCTGACCCTCAGCATAGATCGTCTGAAAGGCCAGCGACGACTTCCCGCTCCCACTCGGCCCGGTAATCACATTGAGCTTCCCCAGCGGAAGATCCAGATCAATCCCCTTAAGATTGTTCGTCCGCACTCCCCGGATGATTACACTCCCGGCCCCACCACCCACCCCCACAGCCGTCCCTCCCGCCTGCTGTTCCACGGACTTTTGCCCTGACGTT
Organism: uncultured Akkermansia sp.; assembly: GCA_964605435.1. GTDB lineage: Bacteria > Verrucomicrobiota > Verrucomicrobiia > Verrucomicrobiales > V1-33 > V1-33. Next base: position 8 of record CAZSDE010000544.1, on the reverse strand, counting down.
TTCCTGCT
>CAZSDE010000543.1:0-2848 GCA_964605435.1 uncultured Akkermansia sp. | reverse complement strand
ATGCACCTCGCCGTCACCATCGGCAGCGGATCAGCTTCCCTCTTCGTCAATGGCAGCCGCGCCGCCACCGCAGGCACCACACTCACCCCGCTCGCCATCGACCCAGCCAGCTGCTTCCTCGGCCGCAGCCAGTTCTCCGCCGATCCCTTCTTCGATGGCCGCATCGACGAATTCTGCATCTATCCGGAAATCCTCACGCAGTCTGCCATCGCCGCACTCCGCGCAGGCCTGCCACCCCGCTTCACCACAGATGGCTCTCTCACACGGCCCGACGCCGTGCCCGGCCAGCCGTACAATCATTCGCTCGCCCTGAGCGTCGCGGACCCGAACGCAGGCACCGTCTTCTCCTTCGCCAAGGTCAGTGGCCCGGCATGGCTCACGTTCGACCCCGATGGCCGCATCGCGGGCCTGCCCTCGGCGGCCGATGCAGGCATCAATGTCTTCCGGGTCCGTGTCACGGATCCCTCCCTCTATTCCACCGACGCCGAACTTCGCATCGTGGTCACACCACCGCCCGACCTCGCGGCCCATTACCAGTTCGATGGGTCGTTCGCCACCGCAGCGGGCAATGCCCCGGCAGGCACCGCCAGCGGCAACCCGGTCTTCACGGCTGGCCTCTTCGACCGCGCCCTCGCCTTCGATGGCACCAATGACCGCGTCGCCCTCACTCCAAATGCCGCCGCAGGACTCGGCGACGCCACCTTCGCCGTCCGGCTCCGCTGGCACGGCGGGGCCGACTGGCAAAGGATTTTCGACTTCGGTTCCGGCGAGAACGACTACCTCATGCTCTCGCCTTCCACGGACACCGGTACGCCGCAGTTCGCCATCCGCTCGGCCGCCGGCACCGTGCAGCGGCTCTCGTCACCCATCGCCCTCCCGGAAAACGAATGGTCCCACCTCGCCGTCACACTCTCCGGGAGCACGGGCACACTCTACCTCAATGGATCGCCAGTGGCCACAGGCACCATCAGCATCGACCCCGCCGCCATCCCGCAGACCCTCTGCTGGCTGGGCGATTCCCAGGCAACCGGCAACCGCTTCCTCAATGGCACAGTCGACGATTTCCGCATCTACCGCCGCGCCCTCTCTGCCTCGGACATCGCCGCGCTGGCCCGCCCCCTCCCGGCAGCCAACGTAGCCCTCGATTACCCAGGCTGGACCACCGGATTCGCCTTCCCGGCCGGACGGAATGGACCGGCGGACGACCCGGACAGCGACGGAGCCGCCAATGCCTTTGAATACCTTGCGGCCACTCACCCGCTCTCCGCCGCTTCGCAGCCCGCACTCACCGCAAGCCTGGCAACGGGAACGGACCTCGGACTCAGCGGTCCCGCCGCAGCAGGTCTGTACCTGACACTGTCGGCCACGGTGCGGCGCGACCGCCCGGGGCTCACGCTCACCGCCGAAGGATCGGACCCAGCAGGACAATTCTCCCCGGCCCACGCCGCGGCATTGCCCGCCGCCCCAGCCAGCGGCCCCATGGAATTCCTCCGCTGGCATCACCGCCTCCCCACCAGCCAGGCTCCCCGCGGCAGCCTCCGCCTTCGCGCTTCCCTGCCCTGAGCCACCCGCGCTTTCCACCTTGCCCGCGCCGGGTTCGGGATTATCCAATCGGCCCGCGTCCGCCAACCGGTCCGCACTTCCCTTTCCCATGAGTTCCCGCATCGACGACACCTTCACTCGCCTCCGCCAGTCCGGCTCGAAAGCCTTCGTGGCCTACATCTGCGCAGGCGACCCCGACCTCGACACCACCGTCGAAATCGTCCGCACGCTCGAATCGTGCGGCGTCGACATCATCGAACTCGGCCTCCCCTTCTCGGATCCGCTCGCCGACGGCATCGTCAATCAGATGGCCGCCGGACGCGCCATCGCCTCGGGCACGACCACGGCCGGCGTCCTCGAACTCATCCGGAAAATCCGCGGGTTCTCCCAGATCCCCATCGTCCTCTTCACTTACCTCAATCCGGTCTACGCCTACGGATTCGACCGCTTCCACACGGATGCCGCCGCGGCCGGAGCCGATGGCATTCTCCTGCTCGACCTGCCCCCGGACGAAGCCCCCCTCAATGAGGAACTCTCGGCCGCGGGGTCCTCGCTCCAGCGCATCCGCCTGATCGCTCCCACGACGCCGCCCGACCGCATGCAGCAGATCGCGGCTTCCAGCGATGGTTTCATCTACTACATCAGCCGCGAAGGGGTCACGGGTGCCCAGACCACGCTCGCGGATAACATTGCTTCGCAGGTCACCGCCATCAAGGCCGGAGGCTCAGCCACTCCCGTCTGCGTGGGCTTTGGAATCTCGACGCCGGATCAATCGCGCGCGGTCGCGGCCAGCGCAGACGGCGTAGTGGTCGGCAGTGCCATTGTCCGGGTGATCGCTGAACACGGCAAAACTGCGGATCTGCACCGTCACCTGCACGATTTCGTGGCTCCGCTTGTGCAGGCGGCCAAGGATTCCCCATCACACAGCTGAGTTCCCATGAACTCTCCGCAGGAACGCCCGACCATTGTCCGTCACAAGGTCAACGCGCTCCTGCTGCTCCTTGCAGCAGTTACCTACATGGACCGCGTCTGCATTGCGCAGATGGCGGCTCCCATCCGGGCGGATCTAGGCCTCGACGACCGCGGCATGGGCCTCGTCTTCAGTGCCTTCAGCATCGCCTACGCGCTCTTCGAAGTGCCCAGTGGCTGGCTCATCGACCGCTTTGGCCCCCGCTGGATGCTGGCCCGCATTGTCCTCTGGTGGTCGCTTCTCACCGCAGCCACCGGCCTCGCAACCGGGCTCGTTTCACTTCTCGTCATCCGCTTCCTCTTCGGGGTCGGAGAAGCCGGAGCCTTTCCGGGGGTC
>CAZSDE010000542.1:0-2850 GCA_964605435.1 uncultured Akkermansia sp. | reverse complement strand
CGCAGCTCAGCCTCCCCAGTCAGCACCAAAGGCAACTGCCCGTCCCGGAACCAGCCCTGCATCTGCAGCCACGTCTTCCGCCCCAGCAGCAATGCCTTCCCCGCACAGGCTCCCCGGAAATGCGCCACCTCGGCAGGCAGATGCCAGGGAATCCGACCCCGGAAACTGAGCACGCCTCCCTCCCCGCAGGCCGCAATCATCGTCACTTTCATCAGAACACAGCATCGCCCGGCCAACCTAAGCGCGCCAAGCGCGCATTTTTCCCGCCCGTCCCCCGCCAGAGACGTTCCTCCCGCATGCACCCACCGCGCATCGCCATCATCGGAGCCGGTATCGCCGGCTCCGCCTGCGCCGCCCGCCTCGCCGCCAGCCAGCAGTTCTCCTGCACCATCTTCGAAAAATCCCGCGGCCGCGGCGGTCGCTGCGCCACCCGACGCGACAGCGCCGGCCACCTCATCGACCACGGGGCCCAGTTCTTCACCATGCGGGATCCCGCCTTTTCAGCGGCTGCCCGCCTCGCCTGCGGCGACGATCTCGCATTCCTCACCACCCCAGTCACAGAACCGGACGGCACCCTGGTTCCCTCGGACGACCGCTGGTACCACCGCCTCGGCAACAGCCGACTCGCCCGCGCCCTCGCTCCGGAAGCGGACGTCCGCACCAGTACGGAAATCATGAACTGCCAACCCGATGGCGACGGATGGCTGGTCCATGGGGATCACTTCGACGCCGTCGTCTCGACAGCCCCGCTCCCGCAGACATGGAAACTCTTCCAGCTTCCAGGCACACCACCCGACGGCATTCCCTGCCTCACTTCGATCCTCCTGCTCGACGGTCCGCCCAGCGGGCGCTGCGCCGATGACTACGCAATCCGCGACCTCTCGGGCCACCCGCTCGCATGGACAGCCTGCGAAAACCACAAGACCGGACGCATTCAGGGACCCGTTACTGCCATCGTTTCGCAGGCCTCGGAAGCATTCAGCCGCCAGCACCTTGAAGAAGCCCCGGATGCCTGGGGAACCGAACTGGCATCGCTCACGGCAGAACGCTGGAACTTCCCTTTGTCCCGGATCGCCAGCCAGCACCACCACCGCTGGAGATTCGCCCGCTTCCTCCCAGCCACCCCGCCGCCTCCCCTGCCCCCGCGCGCTTTCTTCGCAGGCGACGCCCTCACCGCCCCACGCATCGAATCGGCATGGCGCTCCGGATACGATGCCGCCGCCGCCGTTGCCGCCACCTTCGGCATGACAGTCCCCTGAAACGGGAAACAGCCCCGCCGGCGATCCTAACCGTTTCCGGCACCGCCTCTCAGGAAACCTCAGGCCGCGGATCGCGCGACAGCAGCTCCCCAAGGGCCGCCGCACAGGGCTTCCCTTCATAAAGAATGCTGTGCATCTGGTCGATGATCGGAGTCCGCACCCCGAACCTCCGCGCCGCCTGATGAATGCTCTCCGTATTCGGGACGCCCTCGGCCACCATCCTCATCTCTCCCGTGATCTCCGCCAGCGACCGTCCCTCGCCAAGCATCCTCCCCACCCGGTGATTCCGGCTGTGCACGCTGTAGCAGGTCACAATCAGATCACCCACCCCGCTCAAACCATGGAAGGTCTCGAACCTCCCCCCGGCCGCCGTCCCCAGCCGTGACATCTCGGCCAGCCCACGCGTCACCAGAGCCGCCCGCGCATTGTCGCCCAACCCAAGGCCCTCGGCAATCCCCGCCGCGATCGCAAAGACATTCTTCACCGCCCCGCCCCACTCAATGCCCACCACGTCGTCGCTCGTGTACGTCCGGAACCACGGCAGCGTGAAATACTGCTGCAGCATCCGCGCCGTTTCCACGTCCCCGCAACCAATCACGGCCGCCGCCGCCAGCCGCCGCGCAATCTCCTCCGCATGATTCGGCCCGGAAAGCACCGCCACCCTCTGCCCCGGCAACTCAGCCTCCAGAATCTCGGACATCCTCAGACCAGTGCCCATCTCAATCCCCTTCGAACACGACAACAGTACCGCATCGCGCCGCAACCCCACCCGCCCAACCGCCGCCGCCACTTCCCGGAACGACCGCGTCGGCACCACCAGCACCACCAGACCCGCATCCCGGACGTCCGCCAGATCCGCACTCGCCACCACATGGTCCGGCAGCCGGATGCCCGCCAGATAGCGCGGATTCTCCCGCCCGGCATTGATCTCATCCGCCGCGACCGCATCCCGGCCCCACAAGGTCACCCGACCGGCCTTCTGCGCCGCCAGAATCGCCAGCGCCGTCCCCCAGCTACCGCTGCCAATGATGGCCGTGTGCCCCATCATGCGCCCCGCCCCCCCTTGGCCCGACGCTCAAAGCGGGTCTCCGTCCCATCCAGCAGACGCCGGATGTTGCCGCGGTGACGCCAGACTGCCAGCGCCCCGAGCGCCACCGCAAACCAGCACAGCGGCGCCGAGGGAGTTCCCTGCCTCCAGTGCATTGCCACCGCCGCCCCGGGCAGCGCCACCGCTGCCGCCAGACTCCCCAGCGCCACATAGCGCGACCCCAGAAAAACCAGCAGCCAGACCACCACGGCACAGAGCAGCGGCCACGGCAGCAATGCCGCCAGAGCCCCAGCCGAAGTCGCAATCCCCTTCCCACCCCGGAAGCGCAGCCAGAACGGAAAATTGTGCCCCAGCACGGCTCCCGCAGCGGCCACCATCCCGGGAGCATCTCCCGCAAGACCCAGCTTCCCCGCCCACCACTGCACCAGCAGCACCGGCACCAGACCCTTGCAGAAATCCGCCGCAAACACCGGGATCCCTACGCCCTTGCCCAGCACCCGGATCACATTCGTAGCCCCCACATTCCCGGAACCATGCTCCCGG
>CAZSDE010000541.1:0-2857 GCA_964605435.1 uncultured Akkermansia sp. | reverse complement strand
CCCCGCAAAAGGCCAGACCTCCTCTCAAGGATCCCGACAAATGGACAGACCTTTTCGCGGGAGCCCTGCGGTCGGCGAATAAAGAGACAGACCCTTTCGCGGTGACCATTTCGCGGGGGAGGACCGACCAGCGGGCGACAGTTGGACAGGAATCTTGCGGGACCTCGGCTGAGACGACCAAACCAACGACAAAAACGCCGAATCATATCGCGACAGAAGGACAGGCCTTTTGTCATGCGAGGCGACCCTGACGTTTCCGGGACTGCTATAGATGGACTGCCATAAATGGACAGACCTCTTGAGCGTGACGTTCTGGATTCAGACAAATGGCCAGACCTCTTGCGGGACGATACCGTCAGGGGAAGTTCGCCGGACTGAATGCGCGTGGCGAGGGCAGGATTGGTTTCGAGGAATCCGGAGCGCAGAACCTTCAGAGCGAGCTGCACCTGTGGCCGGCCGGTCGCGTGCGACCATGCCCTCCCTGGTCCCGGCGTCCCACCAGCGCTCCAGAGGGCAGTCGGTGGCCGGCATGAGGAGATTGCCCTCCAGCGTGAGCGATGGCCATGCAGCGAGGTCGGTGACAGGTTTCCGGGGCGTGGGTCAGAGAGCAGAAATCAGAGGTGCGCGGGAGGTAGCCGCCGCGGTGAGGATCAAAACCATGCAGGCCGGGAAAAAATGGAATTCCCAACCGAAGAAAAATTGCGTTGCGGATGGAGCTTTTGTTTCGTTTATTTTGTTTGCTGCCATGAACATCAAACTGACCACCAGAGGCCAGACGACTCGCTTTGACCCAGCGGAGTTTGCGCCGCAGGACGTGGAATCGGTTCATCATCTGATGGAACTTTTCCTGAACGAAACCCGGCCGCCTGCCCTTGTGGATGAGAACGGGCAGCGATTGGAACTGCCCAAGCCCGTCTATGAATTGCTGGTGAAGGTGGCGACCGCCATGCAGGAAGGCAACGTGATCACGCTGGTGCCGGAGACGCAGGAATTGACAACTCAGGCTGCGGCGAACCTGCTGGGTGTCTCGCGTCCGCATATTGTGAAGCTGATCGAGGATGGGAAGCTGCCGAGTCACAAGGTGGGGGCGCACCGGCGGATCCAGATGAAGGACCTGCTGACCTTCCAGCGGCTGCGGGACAAGGCGCGCCACGAGGCACTCAATGAACTCGCTCGCCGCGCTCAGGAAGCTGGGCTCTACTGAACGCTCCACGGGATCATGAATGCCGACTTCCCGGTGATCCTTGATGCCTGTGTGCTCGCCAATCAGCGGGTGACCGACCTGCTGCTTCGTCTCGCGGAAACCCCGCGGCTTTACGTGCCGAAATGGAGTGAGCCGATTCTGGACGAAACGGACCGGACTCTCCTGAACGATCTCGGCTGGCCTGTGGAGCTGGTGCAATACCGGCGGGAGCAGCTCACGCTTCATTTTCCGGAAGCCTGCGTGGCAACCCAGCGGTCGCTTGAGGCTTGCCTGACAAATGATCCGAAAGACCGGCATGTGCTTGGGGCGGCGATCGGTGCCCGCTGTGAGGTAATCGTGACTTTCAACCTCAAGGATTTTCCTGCCGAGGCCCTGACGGACTGGAATGTGGAGGCCCAGCATCCTTCCAGGTTTCTGGACAACCTTTACTCGCTGAACAGCGGACTGGTGGTGCAGCGGCTTCATGAGATCAGGGAGAACATCAAACGATCAGTTCCGCAGGTGCTGCAAGGATTGGTTGACTTCGTGCCAGCGTTTGCCCTTCGGGTCGCAACGGACGTCGGCATAGATTTGTGACGCTGAGGGATGATGTGACATGGGTCAGAGAGCAGTTGGCATGAGAACGAAGAGACCGATCACGTCGGGCGGGAGGACCGGGGCTACCGTGACGCGGGGGGGCCGCTCCGGCAGCCGTCCGGAGGCGAGCATGGTCGTCGGCAAGCCCGCCGGCCCTGCGGCGTACAAAATCAGCCACCGGCCCATTCAGCGGCGAGGGAAGCTCCTCCCGGGCCTTGGCGATGAACCGCAGCTTGGCTGTCTCGCCCAGTTCCGTAGATGCTTCCGCTTCGAGAATCCAGCAAGTGGACAGACCTTCTAGCGTCCTCGCCAATTCATTTGGCGTGGGAAAATCCGGAGATTTGAGAGTGGTGCGGAGATCTGCTGCACCGTGTCCCGGCATCGGGACGACAGTCGGACAGACCTTTTGTGGAACCTCTGGTACGACGCCCCAACCGGAGACAAAAACGACGCATCAGACAAAAGGACAGACCTCTTAGGCTCCATTGGGGACGCGCGGGGTATTTCCAGACGACAAAGGGACAGACCTCTTGCGGGCCTCGGGCGAGACGACCAAACCAACGACAAAAACGCCGGATCAGACAAAAGGACAGACCTCTTAGGACCCGTTGGATCCCACAAAGGAACAGACCATTTCGCGAGGGATCGGACCGGAACGGCCAAGATCAGACGACAGTCGGACAGACCATTTGTGTTCTCTGATCACTGGAACGGCCTCAGCAGCCGCAACTGTTCCCCTGTCCGCTCTTCGCAGCGCCCCCTGATTCATTGAAACTGGTTGGTGGCGGGTTTGTCTTATGCACCTGCCCGGGGGCGACAGAACCAAGCGGCAAATGGCCAGACCCCTTGCGAGACCTCTCGCGGGATGACCGAACCCATGATGAAAACGACCAATATCGACAGAAGGACAGACCATTTGTCATGCGAGGCGGCCCTGACGTTCCGGGAATGCAATAAATGGACAGACCTCTTGAGTGTGACGTTCCGGATTCAGACAAAAGGCCAGACCTCTCGCGAGACGACCGAACCCGCGACGAAAACGACGAATATCGACAGAAGGACAGACCTTTTCGCGCG